>JASFVZ010000208.1:0-4995 GCA_050049565.1 Chromatiaceae bacterium
TTGGCTGCTGCATGGTTCGCCCGCGCTGAGGCCAACGGAATCGAGATACCCGTTCGCCTGAAACAGCGCTTGGCCGCGCTCAAGCCGGCCGGGCGCGCCTGCGTCGGCAGCGACGGGCAGGATCTCGCCCTGACGACCCCGCGCCGGGCCGAGCTTGCCGCAGCGATCTATGAGATCGCCCCGCGCTATCGTCTCGACCCCGCCTTCGTGCTCGAAGTCGTTCGGGCGGAGTCGAACTTCGATCCACGAGCCCGCTCGCACAAGGGCGCGCTCGGTTTGATGCAATTGATCCCGGCCACGGCGCGCCGCTTTGGCGTCGATGACCCGTTCGAACCGATCCAGAACCTGCATGGCGGGATGGCCTACCTGCGTTGGCTGTTGGATCATTTCGACGGTGATCTCGCCCTTGCGCTGGCGGGTTACAACGCTGGGGAAAACGCAGTAAAGCGCCATGGCGGCGTACCGCCGTACGCGGAAACCCAGGCCTACGTCCGGCGGATCCTGTCCCGCTACGGCGGATCCAGCGCCTGACTCGCGATCGCCGACCCAGATCGGGTCGGCGCTTCAGTCCGCGTACCCTGGTTCAGTACCTGCCGTGCTGATGGCTGATGTAGTTGCTCATCTCGACGAACTGATTGTTCATTCGGCCCAGGATGCGGTGGGCCGAACGCACGATCGATCGCATGACCTGGTAGACCAGGCCCGGGTCCTTCTCGAGCAGTGTTTCGAGATCCGGTCGCGTCAGTGCGATCAATTCGCACGTCTCTTGCGCCCTAATGCCCGCGG
The DNA here is from genome assembly GCA_050049565.1 of Chromatiaceae bacterium. Classification (GTDB taxonomy): domain Bacteria; phylum Pseudomonadota; class Gammaproteobacteria; order Chromatiales; family Chromatiaceae; genus Thiosocius. Next base: position 787 of record JASFVZ010000208.1, read on the forward strand.
TGTGCTTGACGCCATCGACGAAGCCCATGATTCCGGCGACATCGCCGGGGCGGAGATACCCGAGTGAGACGGTACTGCCGCCGCCGGAAGGTTTGACGACTTCGAGGCAGCCGCTGACGATGACATAGAGCGTGTCATCGCTGCGACCTTCTTCGAGCAGCATGTTCCCGGTTGCGACACCGAGCAGGCTGCAGACATTCGCCAGGGCCTGACACTGAGCGTCGTCGAGGTCCAGGCCCAGGGGGGATTCCCGAATTGCCTGGCCACTGACCATCGGCGTTTCGGTTGGTGTGTTCATTGTTCTCTCCTATTCAATGCTTCCCAGCGTGTTCCCCAACCGCAGTATAAATAAAGCGATCCGGCAATCGCCCGATTTTTCCTGACTGGTCTGACTCAAGCGGCGCGGGTCGAGTCAGGCGGCTGTGTCCCCGCGGTGCTTTTCATGGGCGACAAAGATGACCGTGGCCGCGACATAGGCGGCGAGCGCCGCGCCCAGGAGGCCACTGTAACCGAACTCGACGGCAACCAGTGGAGCGCCCACGGCACTGATCACCGAGGCGCAGCCGTTGATCCCCCAGGCCCAGGGGATCAGCGTCTGCGACCTCGCTCCGAATGCGCGCAGTCCGACGGGGAAGGGTATCCCCATGGCGAATGCGAGCGGCGCGAGCAGGCCGACAGCGATTGGCGCTTTCCACCCGAAGCCCAACGGGGCAATCGTGGCCAGCCAGTCATGGACCCACAGCAGGTACAGGGCGCCGCCGGCGACAATGGCGGTCGTGGCCAGTCCGAGCGTGAGTCCAGCGCGTTCTTCCGGTAGTCGTTGGGCGAACAGGCTGCCGAGCCCTGCGAAAACCAGAAAGCCGCCCAGAACGATCGCAGCCGCATACACGGGTTCATCGAGAAACAGCTCCAGGGCCAGGATCCAGGCAACCTCGATCGCAAGGAAGGCCAGGCCGACCAGGCCGAAATAACCGAAGACCGCCCAGCGTAGGGGCCGGTTGCTGCCCGTCAGACATGTCTTCGGGTGTCGCCAACGCAGGGTCGCCAGGGGCAGGAGTATCAGCAGCACGCTGGCCAGCACGGCCAACAGCAGCAGTACCGGTGCTATCAGCAACGCAGCGTCGACCCGGGTCCCCGGCGATCGGACGGCGGCCGGCAACTCGGACCAGGCCGAGAAACGGTGCGGAAAGGGTCGATCGTCGGTTGCCGGTCGAACGGTCAATGGGCGCAATGGCGGGTCACCGGGTGGTCCTGGTGCAAGCATGGCCCGCGCGGCATCGAAGTAGACCGGACTGGCCAGCCGTTGGAAGCGGTTGACCTCTTCAGGCCTGATGCCGGGCAGCCAGGCGAGGTCGAAACCGCCGCTTTCGGCGAGGGTCCTGAGGCGCGCCGATAGTGGCGGATCGATCGGGCGCTCGAAGACCAGCAACAGATAGCGCTGCCAGCCGCGCAACAGGGCCAGCCTCTCGCCCGGAGCGCTCGCGCCGCTGGCAAGAATCGCCTCGCGCGCGGTCGCCAGCAGCCGGATCGACTGGCGTGGCGGAACCCTGATGCGGCCTTCAATCGCAAGCAGGCCGCCCGGTGCCAGCATGCCGAGGTAGCTTTCGACCGCCTCGCGTGTGAGATCGAAGTCGATCTGCAGCGCATCCAGCCCGGCGTCATCGCCGGTTGCCTGAAGCATAACGAGATCGAATGGCATCGGGTCTGTGGCACCAAAGGTGCGGGCTGCGCCGATATGCCAACTGACATGCGTCCGCTCGCAGCGTCGCGGGTCAGCCGTCGCGAAGCGCTCGCAGGCCAGGGTTGCCAGCAGCGGGTTCGATTCGACCGCCGTTACCTGGCGTGCACCGAGCGCCAATGCCTGGGCGACACCACGCCCGACGCCGGCGTTAAGCACCGCGACCCGCTCGGGTTCAGACAACTGGTACGGCACGGCCGACAGCAGATGCGCGAGGTACTCAGCGCCTGCAGCATTGTCTCGTCGCAGATCGATGACACCGGCGGCATCGCCGTCGACGAAGACGCCGAGCTGGTGCGGCAACTCCACCGTACTGGCGAGACTGAGTCCGGGCGCCTCACGGAAACGTACTATGCGGTTGTCGATCACGTCGACGACGCCATTGATTCCGGTCAGCGAGTCCACCGGCTCTGCCCCCGCGACAGAAAGCGCACGGGCGAGGTCCTTGTAGGCTGCCGGCCGCACCTCCACGGGTTCCAGTATCAGCCAGGCGGCGCACAATGCGATGCAGAAGGTCAGTACTGGCAACCGCCGCCATCTGCCGTGCACGGCACCGAGCAGCGCGGCGACCAGGCCCGTGGCGGCGACACCGTAGAGCGCCTGGATCGGGTGCAAAAGCGACAGGAGCAATACCAACAGGACCGCGCCGGTACCGGCGCCGATCAGATCGATGCCATAGATACGCGGGATCTGGTCGGCGTAGCGCATCAGTGACAGCGCGATGCAGTTTGCCGCCGCGAAAAACGGCACGGCCAGGATCAGGAAGCTCGCCGCCAACAGACCAATCGGCCAGAGTTCCCAGAAGACCGACTGCGGATCGAATGTCACCGACTGCGCAGCGGCCACGCAAAGCGGGACGCCGACCGAGAACGCACTGGCGTTTACAACGAAAGCGGCATTGAAATGACGCTGCAGGCGGTCACCAACGACGGCGACGAAGGTGCCACTGGCCCCGTAGCCCAGCAACGCCAACCCGATCGCAACGCCGACCATGTGGTGCCAGTGGACCAGCGCGAACAGACGAATCAGCAGCAATTCGTAGGCGATCGTGGCCGCCGCCAAAACACCGACCGCGAGCAGCAGTGCCGGTGTCGCGGGGCGTATCCTGGGCACCGCGCCGCCGCTCCGTTCAGCGCCTGCCGGTCAGTGGTACGAAGGTCACGGGGATGAGCTCTTGGGTGGTGACCGCGCCGGCCTGATCCCTTTGCAACAGCACCAGCTTCTGCGTGAGGTAGCGGTTGCCGACCGGGATCAAGAGCCTGCCGCCGGGTTTGAGCTGGCGAATCAGCGGGGGTGGGATATGGTCACTGGCCGCAGTCACTATGACCGCATCGAACGGCGCTGCCTCCGGCCAGCCGTCGTAGCCATCGCCAATGCGCGTCCTGACCCTGGCGTAACCGGTCTCATCCAGAGTGGCACGCGCACGGTGACCGAGTGCTTCGACGATCTCGACGCTGTAGACCTCAACGCCGAGTTCGGCCAGCACAGCGGCCTGGTAGCCGGAGCCGGTCCCCAACTCGAATACGCGGTCGCCCGGCCCGACGTCGAGCAACTCCGTCATGGCCGCCACGATCAGGGGTTGTGAGATGGTCTGGCCGTGTCCGATCGGCAACGGACGATTCTCGTAGGCGTGTTCCCGCTGTCCTGAGGGCACGAACAGATGGCGGGGCACCGCCGACAGGGCCTCGCGAACCTCAGGACTGAGCCTTGAAACGCCAATTTGCTCACCGATCGTGCGCAGCTCGGCATCGACTTCGGCCCAGAGGGCAGCGCGCTCCGACGTCGATGGCTCTGCCCGGCCGGTCGAAATGGTCAGAGCGACCATGCTTACCAAGGCGACCGGTAAGAGTGCACAGTATCTGGGGCAAGCAATCATCGTCCACCTCGCTGCTTTGACGCGGTTCCCTAGTCCAAGTATGGCCCGGTAAGCCATGTTGCAGTGTGGTCCGGGCTTCGTCTCGATGCCTGTGGAGGAAGCGCCCCGGGGTAGGTCGGCGACCCAGCCGGTCGGTGTGTCGAGTCCGGCCGTTTATCGCCAGGACAGGACAAACAGGTTTAACAGCAGGATCGCGATCCCGATGTATCCAAGGGTCTCGAAGAACCGCGTCTTGCGCTCGCGGCGCCGCACCATCACCTGTCGGACCTCATCGATGATCTGGCGCGTGTCCTGATCCAGGGCCGGGTCGAGAAAGACGTCGCGGTGCGACAGGTCGAGTGACTCGATTGCACCGATCGCCTGCGCCGCAGATACGCGGTAGAGGTGGCTGTCGCAGTCGACGAGACGGCGTTTCAGGAGCTCGTGTGTGTGCATCAGCGCCGCGCTCGAATCGTTGAATCGCGCGGCGTAGCGGAGCCGCGTGGCACTGCCCCCGTCTGGCGTCGGAGCAGGCAGGGCCGGCGAGACGATCAGCCGCACCATGTCGGGCCGGTCTCTATGCGTTTCGACGGCGAGGTAGCCGTGTTCCAAGGCT
>JASFVZ010000209.1:0-4991 GCA_050049565.1 Chromatiaceae bacterium
GACGATCAGTGCGCGCTTGTTGTCCAGGAATCCCATGTAAAGTCCCTCGCCAATAGTTTTTGTTTCGACCGAACGACGCGGCTGACAGCGTTGGGTGCAGGTGCCATGATGATGACGCGCCTAGTGGCCCGGCTTGGATTGATGCTTACGCGTGGGCAGTAAACTAACTCAAACGTCAGGTGCGTTCAAAACACGTCTGGCCTCAATCATGATCTGGCTGCCTGCCATCCTTTCACTGTTGCTGCTCACGGCGTGTGGCGACGGGGCCTGGAACAACCCCCACAAGGCCGGTGAGAGCGCCAGGCCGATCTTCTTCAGTTCGTTCTCAGAGCGTCCCAAGCACCTCGATCCGGCGCGCTCCTACAGCTCCAACGAGTGGGCCTTCATCTCGCAGATCTACGAACCGCCGCTGCAGTACCACTATCTCAAACGACCCTACTCGCTGGTACCGCTTACCGCCGACGATATGCCCGAGATCGTCACGATCGGTCACGACGGGCAACAGCTCGGCAACGATGCGCCTGCGGCCGACGTGGCCTTCACTGATTACATCGTTCGCATACGCCCCGGGATCCGTTACCAGCCGCATCCTGCGCTGGCCCGCAAGCCGGACGGCAGCTTTGCCTACTGGCCGCTGAGTGCAGAGGTGCTCGACGATGTCGAGGCGCTTGCGGACTTCGTGCAGACCGGGACTCGGGAGCTCTTGGCCGAGGACTATGTCTATCAGATCAAGCGCCTGGCCTATCGGCTGAACCATTCGCCGGTCGCGAGCCTGATGGCGGAGCATATCCGCGGCTTTGCCGCGTTCGCCGACGAGGCCGAAAAGGCTCAGAAAGTGATCGAGGCCGAGCAAGGGAAGAGCGCCTGGCTCGACCTGCGCGACATCGACATGGCCGGCGTCGAGGTGATCGATCGCTACACCTATCGGGTCAGGATCGAGAACAAGTATCCGCAGTTCATCTTCTGGCTGGCGATGAACTTCTTCGCGCCGATGCCCTGGGAGGCCGAGCGCTTCTATCGACAGCCCGGGCTCAATGAAAAGAACATCAACCTGCACTGGTATCCGGTCGGTACCGGGCCCTACATGCTGACCGAGAACAACCCGAACCTGCGCATGGTGCTCGAGCGCAACCCGAACTTTCATGGCGAGCGCTACCCGGATGAAGGCGGTGCGGCAGACCGCAGGGCGGGGCTGCTCGACGACGCCGGTCGCGAGATGCCGTTCATCGAGCGTGCGGTCTACTCGCTCGAGAAAGAGGCGATACCGCGCTGGAACAAGTTCCTGCAGGGCTACTATGACGACTCCGGGATCGGGTCCGACAGCTTCGACCAGGCGGTGCAGTTTGGCAGCAGCGGTGAGGCGAGCCTGACGCCGGCGATGCTTGACCGCGGAATCGGCCTGATCACGGCGGTCGAGACCTCTGTCTTCTATACCGGCTTCAACATGCTCGATCCGGTCGTCGGTGGTGACAGTGAGCGTGCCCGCCTGCTGCGCCAGGCGATCGCGATCGCGATCGATTTCGAGGAGTTCGTCTCGATCTTTCGCAACGGCCGTGGCGAGGTGGCCCAGGGGCCCTTGCCGCCGGGTATCTTCGGCCACGTCGGCGGTGGGGCAGGTGTCAACCCGATCACCCACCGCTGGGAGGACGGGCGGAGCGTTCGGCGGCCGATCGATGATGCCAGATCACTGCTGCGACAGGCGGGCTATCCGGAAGGGCGTGACCCTGAGACCGGCGGTCCGCTGATCCTGTATTACGACACACCGGCAGCAGGCCCGGACAGCAAGGCGCTACTGCAGTGGTATCGCAAGCAGCTCGCCAAACTCGGGATCGAGCTGGTGATCCGGGCCACCGACTACAACCGCTTCCAGGACAAGATGCTCAAGGGTACGTCGCAGATGTTCAGCTGGGGTTGGAACGCCGACTACCCGGATCCGGAGAATTTCCTGTTCCTGCTCTATGGTCCGAACGGCAAGGTCGAGCACAAGGGAGAGAACGCCGCCAACTTCGCGGACGCGGGTTTCGACCGCCTGTTCGAGCAGATGAAGGACATGCCGAACGGACCGGCACGCCAGGCCGTGATCGATCAGATGGTGGATATCCTGCGGCGCGAGTCGCCCTGGCTGTTCGGCTTCTTCCCGAAGGGATTCAGCCTGCACCATGCCTGGTACGGCAACGTCAAGCCGCACCTGATGGCGAACAACACGCTCAAGTACAAGACAATCGACGGACCTTCAAGGGCCGACGCCCAGCAGGCGTGGAACCGACCGGTGCTTTGGCCGATCGGCCTGCTCGCACTGCTGCTGGTGCTGTCCATCCTGCCGGCGGTGCGCGGCTTCGTCGCGCGCGAACGGGGCAAGGCCCTTTGAGTGCCTACATCATCCGCCGTCTGCTCTATGCACTGCCGATCCTGATTGGCGTCAACGCGCTGACCTTCGTGCTGTTCTTCGTGGTCAACTCGCCCGACGACATGGCGCGGATGCACCTGGGTAACAAGCGGGTGACCGACGAGGCGATCCTGGCCTGGAAGCAGGAGCACGGTTATGAAAAGCCGCTGCTGATCAATCGATCGGCCGAGGGTATGGGGGTGTTCACCGACACCATCCTGTTCCAGAAATCGATCCGGCTGTTCGTGTTCGATTTCGGTCTGTCCGACAGTGGGCGAGACATCAGCCATGACATCTCGCAGCGCATGTGGCCAAGCCTTGCGATCGCTGTGCCGACTCTGATCGTCGGTTTGGCGATCAATATCACCTTTGCCTTACTGCTGACCTTCTTTCGCGCGACCTATCTCGACTTCTGGGGGGTCGTGCTGTGCGTCGCGATGATGTCGATATCGGGACTCTTCTACATCATCGGCGGGCAGTACCTGGTCGGGAAGCTGCTGAACCTGGTGCCGATCTCGGGATATGACACCGGCATCGCAGCCTGGAAATTCATGATCCTGCCGGTCATCGTCGGCGTGATCGGCAGTGTGGGGTCAGGCACGCGCTGGTATCGGACGCTGTTCCTCGAGGAGATCCATCGCGATTATGTGCGCTCGGCCCGTGCCAAGGGGCTGTCGGAGCACTGGGTGCTGTTCCGGCATGTGTTGCGCAATGCGCTGATACCGATCCTGACCGGGGTCGTCGTTATCCTGCCCCTGTTGTTCATCGGCAGCCTGCTCACCGAGTCCTTCTTCGGAATACCGGGCCTCGGGAGCTACACGATCGATGCGATCAACCGGCAGGATTTTGCGATCGTGCGGGCGATGGTGTTTCTCGGTGCTGTGCTCTACATCATCGGCCTGTTGCTGACCGATATCTCCTACACTATCGCGGATCCGCGGGTCAGGCTGGACTGATCCGATGAGCTTCCAGCCCGTCGTGCTCTGGACCGATGCACTGATCTACGTGCTTGTGGTTTTGATCGCCCTTTCCGCGTGGTACACACGACAACACGAGCATCTGCGTATGCCCTGGCGGCGGGTCGCCGGCAGCCGCACCGGGCAGGGCGCGATGGTCGTGCTCGCGTTCTATATCACGGTTGGGTTGCTCGATACCCTGCATTTCAACCCGCAGACCGGCGTCGACGACGCCGGCCGGCCGATCTACTCGACCGAGGTCCTGAGCCTGTTCGACCAGCTCGCCGGGCCGCTCAGGACGGAGCAGGAAAAGACCTACTCGGCGCCGTTTGCGATGCACCTGTTCAGCAAGGAGAGCATCGATCTGCCGGATGGCAGCACGGTGCGCGATTTTCCCCGGCTGGTCTACGGTGGCGCCCACCTGCCGGCCGACGGCAGCGGCAGGGGGCGCGATATTCTCGTCAAGGGTGTCCAGGGCGCGCTGATCGGCGCGCTGATCTGGCTGGTCGTGATCCTGGCGTTCTGCCGCTTCACGCTGTCGAGGCTGCTCGACCTGCTTGCCGGGCGGCTCGATCAGCCCTGGCACGTCGGCGCCTATACGGCGTTGGTTCTCGCGCTCATGCTGGGCGCCGCTTTCATGTTGTCCGGCTACTACCACATCCTCGGCACCGACAAGGTCGGCGAGAGTGTCTTTTTCCAGTCGCTGAAGAGCATCAGGACGGGTCTGGTGATCGGCACGCTGACCACGCTGGTGATGCTGCCGCTGGCGATCCTGCTCGGCATCATGGCAGGTTATTTCCGAGGCTGGGTCGACGATGTGATCCAGTATCTCTACACCACCCTCAACTCGATCCCGGGCGTGCTGCTGATTGCCGCCGCGGTGCTGATGATGCAGGTCTACATGACCAACCATGCCGATGACTTCAACAGTGTCACCGAACGCGCCGACCTGCGCCTGCTGTTCCTCTGTCTGATCCTAGGCATGACCAGCTGGACCGGGCTGTGTCGACTGCTGCGTGGTGAGGCCTTGAAGCTGCGGGAGCTCGACTATGTGCAGGCGGCGAGGGCGTTCGGCGTCGGCAACTTCACGATCCTGCTGCGCCACGTGCTGCCGAACGTCATGCATATCGTGTTGATCACGATCGTGCTCGATTTCAGCGGCCTGGTGCTGGCCGAGGCCGTGCTGTCGTACATCAATATCGGTGTCGACCCGGCAACCAACAGCTGGGGGAATATGATCAACGGCGCGCGTCTTGAGCTGGCCCGGGAGCCGGTGGTCTGGTGGTCACTGCTCGCGGCGTTCGCCTTCATGTTCACGCTGGTGCTCGCGGCCAACCTGTTTTCGGACGTGGTCCGCGATGCCTTCGATCCGCGGCTCAGGGAGCAACGATGAGCACCATTGAACAGGCGATGCAGCCCGGTCCGGTCGAGCGCGCGACCGAGCCGCTGCTCGAATTGCGCGGTCTCAGCACCCACCTCGGCAGCCGAGCGGCACCGGTGTGCGCGGTCGAGCAGGTCAGCCTGTCGATCCGGCCCGGTGAGACCTTCGTCCTGCTCGGCGAGTCGGGTTGCGGCAAGTCGATGATCGCCCTGTCGATCATGCGGCTGCTGCCGCACGGTGGCCGGATCGTCGCCCGCGACGTGCAGCT
>JASFVZ010000210.1:0-4967 GCA_050049565.1 Chromatiaceae bacterium
AGGCGCGTAGCTTGGACCGCAAGAGCCTGGACAGCTGTTTCAGCACCTCGTCGCCCGCCTTCGACCCGGGTGTGCCGGTCGCGCCGGCAAAGTCATCGAAGGTGATATGCATAAGCCCGAGCTTGCCCCGCTCCCGTTGGGCCCGGGCGATGGCCGAATCGACGCGATCCAGAAACAGGTGCCGGCCGGGCAAGCCGGTCAGCTCGTCGTAATAGGCCAGTTGATCCTGATAGGCCCTGGCAGCCAGCGTATTGCGGACCCGTGCCGCCAGTTCGCTGGGATCGACCGGTTTGGACAGGAAATCGGTCGCCCCAAGGCCGAGGGCCTGGGATTTCACCGCTGTATCAGTGGACGAAGTGACGACGATGATCGGCAGATTGGAAAAGCCCGAATCCTCACGCAGCGTCTTGAGGATCTCGAAGCTCGACCCCTCGTAGCGAGACACGCCGAGGAGCAACAGATCCGGGCAATGCTCGCGAACCCGCTGCAGCGCTTCGAGTGAGCCCACGACCTTGATGAACTTTCTGTAGCCAACCATCTCGAGGAAGGTCTCGACCACGTCGATGAACACGGGCTCTTCATCGACCATCATGATGGTGGCGTTCTGAAACGGCTCGAAATCGCTCCCCAGGCCGGAGCCCTCGACCGAGGTGTCGTCGGTCAGGCGGCTATCGACTGGCTCGTTGAAGGTATTGCTCGCCTCTTCCGGCTCCATTGCAGGTCCTCGGTAATGCTGGATCACCGCCGATACCCCGGGCGATTCCATCATGACTGCTATCGGCCGAAACAGCGCAAGTTTGACGACAATGGCGGGCCGGCCCCACAGGAAGGCCTGACGGCTCTTGATGGGGGTCCGGAGGCGGCTGACGCGGCCCACGAAAGCCGATGCCGCCCATAGTGGCGCCGGGCCGACCGGGCCGCGTTGCCCGCGGTCTGTGCGATCTTCCTTACACACAAGGTGAGATTTCGTCTCTATCGCTATGTTTTTCTTTGTAAAACTATACCGGCCAAAGCCGCTGGCTGCGACTTACGGCGGGACGCCGGATTGATCGGCCATTGGGCCGATTGTCGCCAAGACTGGGAGAGAGTGAGGATGAGGCTTGAACCATTCCAAGGTCTGGTGTCCCCGTCCGGCCCGCCTCACCGCTCAAAAGGCACGACAGTGCCTCAGGTTGCAGCCCTCCACCTGGCCGACCACGCCCGGTAAGCGATGAACACGGCCACGAGCAGGTAGACGGGCATAAGCGGCCCGTTTATCGGATGCGTGGGATGAAAGACCAGGATGACCAGCGCGACGGCCACTATTGCGATAAATGCCGTCTCATACGGACCGAACAAGCTGGTACGGCGACGGTCGCGGTCGGAGAACAGCCACGGTGCGGCCAGCTTGAATATGGCCGGGATCAACAGCAGCGTCACACACCCGGACACGAACAGTATCGACGCGATCAGATTGCCGACCGTGTTGTAGGGGACCAACGGCGCGAGGAGCAGTGGCAGGAAGCCGATTGCCACGATCAGAAGGTTGCGCACGATGGCCCGCGCCGGTTCATCGAAGAATACCGTGAGCGCCTGCTGCCAATCCCGCGACTCGCTGTACAGACGCCGCATGCGTACGGTGAGATGGATCGCAAAATCGATCGCCAGCCCGATCGCCAGCGCCGAAAGCACGGCGACGGGCATGTCATAGGCCTTTCCGGCAAGGCCAAGGACGCCATAGATGACCAGCATCGTCACGCTGAGCGGCAACATGGCCAGGAGCGCCCAGGCCACCGAGCGCAACAGCAGTGTCATTATCAGGGTTACCGCGAGATAGCTGCCGAAGATCGAGAAGACCATGCCGTTGACCATCTGCTCCTGCCAGACCACGTTGACGTAGTTGAGTCCAAACCAGTGGGTGTCGACCGAATACGGCGGTGGATTGGCGGCCATGTAGGCCTCGGCCGCCTGCACGACCGCACTCATGTCGACGTTGTCGCCGCTGTTGAGCATCAGCCAGACGATCCCCTGCCGGTAGTCCGGCGTGACGAATCGCCACAGGTCCTGTGGCCGATGGCTGTTCTGGTAGGTCAGCAGCGCCTGGGCGACCGCAGGGGGGGTATCCGGCACGCGGTAGAAGGCCTCTTCGGCGCCGTGCAACTCGCGGTTGACCGTCTTCACGAAGTCGGTCAGCGTGACTGACTTGCCGACTATGCCTGTCGATAGCAGGTGTTGCTGCAGCTCGGCGAGATAATCGAGCATGGCCGGCTGCTTGAACAGCTGATAATCGACCCGGCGGGCGTCCAACCAGTCGAGTGCCTCCTCCAGCAGCAGTTCGCCGGCCTCGGTAACGCCGTCGCTGTCAAATGCCTCATCCACGCGGCGTTCGATGGCATCGAGCAGCTTCCCGTAATTGGACCCTGCCCCCGGTCCCGCCGCCAACGCCCCGTCCGCCAGGCCAGCTGCCGGGTAGCGTGCCTGCAACCCGGCCAACTGGCGTCGCCAGTCTTCGTGCAGCTGCGCGGCCCCGGGTTCGATACCCTCGAGCGCGAGATAGGCCATGTAAGTACCCGCAAAGTGCCGGTTGAGGGCCCGATCGGCAACGCTGATCGGGTGATCCTCCTGGAACCAGCGGATCGGGTTGTCGTTGACCACGATCTGCGAGATGCCGTAGAGGAAGGCGATCGCAAGCGCCACGGACAGGCCGACGATCTTTCGCGCATGGCCGAGTGCGAGCATCCGCAGCCGTTGCAGAAGGCCGCCGAAACCCTGGGCATTACGATCTTCCGCCCGTACGCCGGTCTCGGCGAGCACCTCTATCCTGTCGCGACGGACCAGGAATATGTAGGCGGGTATGAAGCTGATCGAAAGCAGCCAGGCCAACAGGACGCCGAAGGCGACGAAGATCCCGAACACCTGCACCGGCGGAATCGGTACCAGCGCCAGCGACGCGAAGCCGATCGCGGTCGTCATCGAAGTGTAGAACATGGGTACGAACAGCTCCCGCATGACGTGTTCCATCGTCAGGCGCCGGCTGCGGATCCGGGGATAGTAGTCGAAGAACTCGGACAGGATGTGCACGGAATCGAGCACCGCGATCGGCATGATGAAGATCGGGATCATCGAGCTCATGATGTGGACGGTCTGGCCCGTCGCGACCAGCAGCGACATGGTCACGATGACCGAGACCATGGCCACGATCATCGGCGCATAGATCAGCGTCAGGTTGCGGAAGAAGTAGTACAGCAAGGCGAAGATAACGACCATCGCCAGTGGTGCGGATATCGCCATCTGAATGAACATCTCGACACCGAAGGCATCTTCCGCTACCGGCAGGCCGCTTATGTAGAACCTGTCGTCGCCTTCGAATGTCGCGATCCTTTCGAGCAGCGCCCGGTAGACACGGTAACTGGCATCCTTGGCGGTCAATGGCAGGTAGAGCGCGATCGCACGATCGTCGACAGAGGCCAGCGAGGCATTCATCAGGGGCAGGCGCTTTATCCTGTCGCGCAGGGCGAGTGCCGCCTCGCGATCCGGCGGCGGTCGCGGCATGAGCCACGAGAACGTGATGGTGCCCGGCCCGTTGTTGCCGACGTCGTCGACCGTCGACGGCGCCATCATGTCGACACTGACGACGCCATGCTCGCCGTCGGCGTCGCGCCAACGCTGCCGTGCCGCGAACTCCGCCAGCTGATGTACCCGCTTCAAAGACGCCGGGTTGTAGATGCCGTCCGGGTGGCTTTCATTGACAACACCGACGACCATGATGTCGTAGAGGTTCATCTCCTGTTTCAGCCGGTTGTGCAGGAGCCGTGCAGCATCGTCGGCCGGCAGCATGTTCTCCGGGTCGGTATCGACCTTGAGCGCGTTGAGCCAGGGGAACTGCGCGGTCCAGATCGAGGGCACCGCGGCGATGAGCATCAGCAGAACAGTGGACGCCAGCATCGACCACAGCACGGTGCGCGGCCGGTTCATCGAGGCGGTCGCGATGTACAGGTAAGCCGACTTGTCGTACAGGTACGGCAGTAGCGCCCACAGCGGGTTGCGGCGCAGCGGCAACTCGGCCGCCAGCGACGGGGTATGCTGAGCCAGCGCGACCAGGGCGTCGCGGGCGATCGTCATGACCTCGCCGTCCTCGGCCATGATCAACTCGGCCGCGTGGGCCTTGCCGAGGAAAAAGGCCTCATCGCCGTAAAACTCGCCGGGGTGGCGCTCGCCGATAGGTGTCTCGCTGTCATCGATCTCCCGGCGCACCAGCCGTGCCCGGCCGTTCGCGATCACGTACAGGCGGTCGGCCGCCTCGCCCTGGCGGCATAACACCGTGCCCGCCGGAACCCTGACCGGCTCCTGCAGCAGGACGACGCGTGTCAGGTCCTCGTCGCTCAGGGTACTGAAGGCCGGTATGTGCTCGAACTGCCGCTTCAGCCGCAACCGATCGATGAACTGCGCGAAGACCGGGCTCTCATCGAGCAGGTCACGGAAGCCCTCGGCATCCAGCCGATACACCCGCGCATGGGTCAGGGCGCGGACACTGGCGGTGCGCGGCGCGTCCTGGAGCAGACCGATCTCGCCGAAGAACTGGCCCGGGCCGAGCAGGCGGATGGTGCGTTCACTGCCGTCGTCGTTATCGACGACGACCTCCAGTTCACCGCTGAGGACGCAGTAGAAGGCGTCAGAGGCGTCACCGCGCCGAACGACGCCCTGTCCGGGCCGATAGGCGATGGTCTCGAAACGTGACGACCAGACGGCGAGTTCCGACTCCGACAGGCCGAATTGGCTGAATAGGTGATCGATCTGCATATCGCCTCCTCGAATGGCGGCGGTCGGGGCTCAGCTGCCGCCTACGAAACTGTAGCGAATCATGCCGTAGACATTGCTGTTGAATTTGAGCTGACCGAGATCGGCATCGAGATCGTTATCGCCATTATCGAACAGGTTCGCCCCAACCTCGATCGACCAGCGATCGTCGATGCGGTAGTTCACTTCTG
>JASFVZ010000021.1:0-10489 GCA_050049565.1 Chromatiaceae bacterium
TTACTACCACCCCGCGGAGAAGAAGGGCTACAGCGGCGTCGGGCTGTTCGCGCGCCGGGAGCCTGACGAGGTGCTCGAGGGCATCGGGTGGTCGGATTTCGATGCCGAAGGGCGGTGGATCGAGGCGCGCTTCGGTGAGCTCAGCGTGGTTTCGCTCTACCTTCCCTCCGGCTCCTCGGGCGAGTCGCGCCAGGCGGTCAAGTTTACGATGATGGCGCGCCTCACCGAGGTCCTGAAACAGCGGCGTGCCGACGGCAGGTCGCACGTCATCTGCGGCGACTGGAACATCGCCCACACCAAGGCTGACATTCGCAACTGGCGCGGCAACCTGAAGAACTCCGGCTTTCTGCCGGAGGAGCGTGCCTGGCTCGACGAGGTGTTCGGGCCGATCGGCTGGGTCGATGCCTTCCGCGTGGTCAACCAGCGCAGTGACGAGTACACCTGGTGGTCGAATCGGGGGCGGGCCTGGGAGAACAATGTCGGTTGGCGGATCGACTACCAGGTGGTGACGCCGGATCTGGCGGCGCTGATTGACGGCGCGACCATCTACCGGCGCAAGCGGTTCTCCGATCATGCGCCGCTGATCATCGACTACGCCTATGGGCTCTGAGTCGACTGCCACCTGGTGGCAGGCACTGGCGATCTATACCGAGCCGCGCCCGGTCACGCTGCTGTTCCTGGGCTTCTCGTCCGGCCTGCCGCTGCTGCTCGTGTTCGGTACCCTGTCGTTCTGGCTCCGCGAGGCGGGTGTCGATCGCTCGACGATCGGCTTCGTAAGCTGGGTGGCGCTGGCCTATGCCTTCAAGTGGGTCTGGGCGCCGCTGGTCGATCGCCTGCGTCTGCCACTGCTCTCCCGGCTGCTCGGTCGACGCCGCGCCTGGTTGATCTGTGCCCAGCTGGCGGTGGCGGCTGGCCTGATCGGTATGGCGCTGGTCGACCCGCAAACCGACCTCGAGCGGCTGGTCTGGCTGGCGGTGCTCGTGGCCTTCGCTTCGGCCACCCAGGACATCGTGATCGACGCCTTCCGGATCGAGAGCGGCGGTCCGCGGCTCCAGGCGGCGATGGCCGCCACCTACATGATCGGCTACCGACTCGCGATGATCACGGCCGGTGCCGGTGTGCTCTGGCTCGCGGCCTGGGCGGAACCGGATGAGGCCGTCTATCAACATGCCCCATGGCAGTTTGCCTACCTGGTCATGGCCGGATTGATGGGGGTTGGCCTGATCACGACGCTGCTGGTCAGCGAGCCGCATCCGCCCGCCTCGCCGCCCGTCGACGCGGTGCGCGAGCCGGCGCGGCTGGCCGCGCTGCCGTCGGTGCTTATACCGCTCGCCCGCTGGATCTGGCAGGCGGTCCTGAGCCCGTTCATCGACTTCTTTGCCCGGCATGGCTGGTTGGCGTTATTGGTGCTGGCGCTGATCGCCAGCTACCGGATCTCGGATATCGTGCTCGGGGTGATCGCCAATGTGTTCTATGTCGACATGGGCTTCAGCAAGACCGAGGTCGCGAATGTCACCAAGGTGTTCGGGGTCGCGATGACCCTGCTCGGCGCGGTGGTCGGCGGTGTGCTGGTCAACCGCTTCGGCGTCATGCGGATCCTGTTCACCGGCGCCCTGCTGGCGGCGGCGACCAACCTGCTGTTCGCCTTGCTCGCGAAGCTCGGTGCATCGGTACCGATGCTGATCGCCGTGGTCGCCATGGACAACCTGTCGGGTGGCCTGGCCGCCGCGGCTTTCGTTGCCTACCTGTCGGCGCTGACCAACGTGCAGTATTCGGCGACCCAGTATGCGCTGTTCAGTTCGGTGATGCTGCTGTTTCCGAAGTTTCTCGGCGGTTTCTCCGGCGTACTGGTCGACCGCTTCGGGTATGAGTCCTTCTTCTCGCTGACCGCGCTGATGGGCGTGCCGGTATTGCTACTGGTCTGGCTGGCCGGCCGTCACACCCGGCTTCAGGGGCGCGATTGACTATGCCGGACATCGACCTCATTGGTGCCTTCATCGTCGGCCTGCTCGGGGGCGTGCATTGCGCCGGCATGTGCGGTGGGATAGTCGGCGCACTTTCCTTCGGTACCCAGGTCGAGCGCCGGTGGCCGATCCTACTGGCCTACAACACCGGGCGCATCGCCAGTTACACGCTTGCCGGCGCACTGATGGGTGCGCTGGGCTTTTTTTTCAGCGGCCTTTTGCCCGTGCAGACGGCGCAGCGCGTCCTGCTCAGTCTTGCCGGTGTCTTCCTCGTCCTGATGGGACTGTACCTTGCCGGCTGGTGGAACGGGCTGTCGAACGTCGAGCGCGCCGGCGGGGTGCTATGGCGTCGCATCGAGCCGCTCGGACGGGGGCTGCTTCCCGTCCGCAGTATCTCCTCCGGCCTGGTGCTTGGCGCCCTCTGGGGGTGGTTGCCCTGCGGGTTGGTCTATAGCGCGTTGGTCTGGACGGTCTCGTCCGGCGGCCCGCTTCAGGGCGCCTTGCTGATGTTGGCATTCGGTCTGGGGACGCTACCGAACCTGCTGCTGATGGGGATTGCAGCGGCCCAGTTGAACCGCTGGACCAGGAAGCCGGCGGTCAGGGCCGGCGCCGGACTGCTGGTCATTGGCTTTGGCATCGTGCTGTTGCACGATGCCTGGCTGGCCGGTTAATCGGTCCAGAACTCCTGACGCATATTGGCCCGCAACGGGAAGCGGCCGCCCTCCGGCATGATCTCGAAGTCGAAGTTCAAGATTTCGCGGTGGGCTACCGGGAAGTCGGCGATATAGTAGATCGCCTTGTCCTCGATGACCTCGCGCATCTCGATTGGCCTTATCTGACCGAACAGGGTTCTGGCAACGGCCTTGATCTCGGCACGTACCGGCGTACCCATGGTGCCCGGCTCGTCTCGAATCACGCTGACATTCAACAAAGCGCGGTTCTTGCTTCGTTGGATACGGTACGCGGTCGCCACCTGGACCGGCAGTGAATCGGTGGTCAGCGCATTGTGGTGAATCGTATAGCCTCCGGTATGCGTGCTGTTTTCGGCATGCACGCCGAGGCTCATCATGACCAGCGCAATCAGTGCAACAGTCCCTGCCAGGTACATTTTCATCGCTTGCTCCTCCTGTCGATTTTTAATTTCACTATAGAACAGGCCGCGTTGGGTGTTCCTTTGTCCATGCCGCAGGACGCGATCCCTCCGATCCGTCACCGAAGCTCACACCAGGGTACCGAGCACCTGGCGAATCGGCGGGATGAGCAGCATCTCGAGTACCACCAGTCCAACCATCACGACCATCGGCGACAGGTCCAGGCCGCCCATCTGTGGCATGCGACGTCGGACCGGGGCGAGCAGCGGTTCGGTCAGGCTGTGGATCAGGCTGATCGCTGGATTGTAACTGCCGGGGTTGATCCAGCTGATGATGACACCGATCAGAATCGCGAACAGGAAGATGTTGATGGTCAGGGAGATCATCTCCGGTATGGCGAGCAGCATCGCGGCGACAGGCTGGAAGCCGAAGCCGGTGATCGACAGGATCGCCAGTTGTTCCAGCGAGATGACGATCCAGGCCAGCACCAAAGAGGCGGTGTCGATACCGGCCAGCCCCGGGATGACGCGGCGCAGCGGATTCAACGCTGGCGAGGTGGCCTTGACGATGAACTGTGACAGTGGATTGTAGAAGTCAGCCCGCACCATCTGCAGCAGTAAGCGCAGCAGCACCAGGGCGGCATACAGCCCGAAGATGACCTGTACCAGGAAGACCGCTGGCGTGGACAGGTAGCCGCTTTCCATCAATCGGTCCCCAGTTCGTCGGATAGTGTGATTGAGCGGTCACGCGCTGCTTCGAGTGCCTGCTCGAACAGCGGCCGCAGCCCGCCTTGCTCCAGGACCGCGATGGCGGCCTCCGTGGTCCCGCCCGGCGAGGTCACCCGGCGGCGCAGCTCTTCCGCCGATTCCTTGCTCTCGAGCGCCATCCGCGCCGCGCCGAGCGCAGTCTGCAGACCCAACAGGCGAGCGGTCTCGACCGGTAGACCCAGTCTGACGGCCGCCGCCTGCATCGCCTCGATCACCAGGAAGTGATAGGCGGGACCGCTCCCGGAGAGCGCTGTCACCGCGTCGATCGCCGACTCCTCGTCGACCCAGCAGGTCAGGCCGACAGCGCGTAGCAGGGACTCGGCCTGATCGCGCTGTTGGTCGGTGACGGCGGCGGTCGCGAACATCGCCGTGGCGCCCGATTGTACCATCGCGGGGGTGTTCGGCATCGCGCGAACGATCGGCAGAGCGCCTCCGAGCCAGCGTTGCAGGCTGTCACAGCGGATCCCTGCGGCAATCGATATGACCAACGGCCGGCGTGTGGCGAGCGTCGCCGAAAGCTGTTCGGCGACCGGGCGGAGGACCTGCGGCTTGACCGCCAGGACGATGGTCCCGGCCCGGGTCGCCGCATCGGCATTGTCAACGACCGCCGTAACGCCATGGCTGGCTCGCAGTGCGTCTCGCTTCTGCGACTCGGGTTCGGCGACGATCAGGCGATCGGCTGGCAGCCCGTCGGCCAGCAGCCCGGCAATCAGCGCACTTGCCATGTTGCCACCACCGATGAATGCGATGGCCTGGTTCATTCCGTGTTGTGACTCCGCAGGATCGGCACTGCCGAGAGTCTATAAGATTCGATTTGGGGTTGCTCGTACCAGGGCAGTCGAAATGCTGAGGGTATCCGTGCCGCACAGGCGTGAGCCGACAATTCGATCATGACAAGTGATTGAAAATGCAGGGCAGCAATCACCGTATTCGGCAGTTTCTGTCGAGACGCATGCCGGGCTCGTGGTATTCCGGGGTCTCCATCATGCGCGGGCCCCGAAGATATCGGTACCGATGCGTACGATGGTCGCGCCCGCGGCGATCGCGATTTCCATGTCCCGACTCATGCCCATCGACAGGGTATCGAGATCCAGGCCGCCTTCTCTGAGCCGGTCTTGAAGCCCGGCGAGTTCCCCGAACACCTGCCGCAGCCGGTGATCGTCGAGCGCCGGGTCGGGTAGTGTCATCAAGCCGCGCAGTCGGAGTCCGGGCAGGCCGGCGACCGCCTTTGCGAGATCCGGGACCGCGTCTGGACCGACGCCGCCCTTGCTCGCCTCGCCGCAGAGATTGACCTGTAGACAGACCTGCAGTGGCCTGCGGCCGACCGGCCGTTGGCTGCTCAGACGTTGGGCATGCTTGAGCCGGTCGAGGCCGTGCACCCAGTCGAAATGGGTGCTGATGTCGGCCGTCTTGTTGCTCTGCAGTCGCCCGATGAAGTGCCACTCGAGCTCCTCTTGTGCGAGTGCGGCCATCTTCGGCAGGGCATCCTGCAGGTAGTTTTCGCCGAATGCGCGCTGACCCGCCGCGATCGCACTGCGGATCGCCTCGACCGGTTTGGTCTTGCTGACCGCCAGGAGGTGGATGTCACCGGGATCACGTCCGCAGCGCACGGCCGCGTCGGCGATCCGCTGCCGGACAGCGGCCAGTCTCTTGGGAATTGAATTCATTGAGGCGCTAACATGGTTAAAAAGGCCGATGCCCGGCGTCCCGACATTCAACTCGAGCCGCTGGCTGTCGCTAACTATAACCGGCCGAACAGAACAGTCTCTGTCATCGTCGCAACGGGAGTACCCATGGATATTGCTGAGCTGCTTGCCTTCAGCGTCAAGCACAACGCGTCGGACCTTCATCTCTCGGCGGGATTGCCGCCGATGATCAGGGTCGATGGTGACATCCGCCGCATCAACGTCCCGGTCCTGGACCACAAGACGGTCCACGAGCTTGTCTACGACATCATGAACGACAAGCAGCGCAAGGACTATGAAGAGTTCTTCGAGGTCGACTTCTCGTTCGAGATACCGGGCCTGGCGCGCTTCCGTGTCAACGCGTTCAACCAGGATCGTGGCGCGGCCGCGGTCTTTCGGACCATCCCGTCGAAGATCATGAGCCTCGAGGAGCTGAACTGCCCGGCCGTGTTCAAGGACATCTGCGAGAACCCGCGGGGGCTGGTGCTGGTCACCGGGCCGACCGGCTCGGGCAAGTCGACGACTCTCGCGGCGATGATGGACTACAAGAACGATACTGAGTACGGACACATTCTCACGATCGAGGACCCGATCGAGTTCGTACACCAATCCAAGAAGTGCCTGATCAACCAGCGCGAAGTGCATCGTGACACCCTGGGATTCGCCGAAGCGCTCCGATCGGCGCTGCGTGAAGACCCCGATATCATCCTGGTCGGTGAGTTGCGTGACCTCGAGACGATCAGATTGGCCATGACCGCGGCCGAGACCGGCCACCTGGTCTTCGGCACCCTGCATACCAGTTCTGCGGCCAAGACCATCGACCGGGTGGTCGACGTGTTCCCGGCCGGTGAGAAGGCGATGGTGCGTTCGATGCTCTCCGAATCTCTGCGCTCGGTCATCTCACAGACGCTGCTCAAGCGCGTCGGTGGTGGACGGGTCGCCTGCCACGAGATCATGGTCGGCACGCCGGCCATCCGCAACCTGATCCGTGAGGACAAGGTCGCGCAGATGTACTCGGCCATACAGACGGGGCAGGCACATGGCATGCAGACCCTCGATCAGGATATGCAGGACAAACTGCGCAAGGGCATGATCAGCAAGCAGGATGCAGTGGCGCGCGCCGTCAACAAGGAGCTGTTCACCTAGTGCGTGGGCGTTATCATGATCGCGTCTCGGGACGAACCCTGAGATCGCGTCGATTCGTGGATCTACGGTGCCTGGAGGTTAGCCTTGGACTTCAATGACATCCTGGACGTGATGGTCCAACAGAAGGCATCCGACCTGTTCATAACGGCCGGAATGCCGCCCAGCATCAAGGTCCATGGCCGGATACAACCGGTTTCCAAGACCCGGCTCGATGCCGCCCAATCGCGCGAACTGACCCTGACGCTGATGACGCCGGAACAGCGCGATGAGTTCCTGCATACCAAGGAATGCAACTTCGCGTTTTCCGCCAAGGACATCGGCCGCTTCCGCGTCAGCGCCTTCGTGCAGCGGGACAACGTCGGCATGGTGCTGCGGCGCATCGAGACGCGGATACCGACCTTCGAGGAACTCGGCCTGCCGTCTCCGTTGCAGGATCTCGCGATGATCAACCGGGGCATCGTGTTCTTCGTCGGTGCCACCGGGACGGGTAAGTCGACATCGCTCGCCGCGATGGTCGGTTATCGGAACCGAAACAGCACCGGGCACGTCGTCAGCATCGAGGATCCGATCGAATTCCTGCACAGCCACGCCGGCTGCATCATCACCCAGCGCGAGGTCGGTATCGACACCGAGTCGTACGAAGTGGCCCTCCGCAACACGCTGCGCCAGGCGCCGGACGTGATCCTGATCGGCGAGATTCGCACCCGCGAGGCGATGGAGCACGCGATCAGTTTCGCCGAGACGGGTCACCTGGTGTTGACCACGCTGCACGCGAACAACGCCAACCAGGCGCTCGATCGCATCCTGCATTTCTTTGCCGAAGACCAACACGACCAGGTGCTGATGGATCTCTCGCTCAACCTCCGCGGGATCGTTGCCCAGCAACTGGTGCCGCGACCGGACGGCAAGGGCCGGCGGGCGATCATGGAGATCTTGCTGAACACGCCGTTGGCCTCGGACCTGATCCTGAAGGGCGAGATCCATAAGCTCAAGGAGCTGATGAAGCGCTCCACCGAACAGGGAATGATCACGTTCGACCAGGCCCTGTATGACGCCTACCGGCGCGGCGAGATCACCCAGGAAGACGCGCTGCACTACGCCGATTCCTCGAACGAGGTGCGGCTGATGATCAAGCTCGGCGATACCAGTCCAAACGCGTTGAGCCGCCAGGCAGGTGCCTTTGGCTTCACCGACCAGGGCGGCTGATCCGGTTAGAACACCCGGTAACCGTCGAATACGGGGCCGTCAACGCAGACCCGTTTCATCGCCGGTCCGGCATCCGTCTGCACCTCGACCACGCAGCCGGCACAGCCTCCGACGGCGCAGGCCATGAACTCTTCGAGCGATACCTGTACCGGCAGTCGGAACTCACGTGCCAGTGAGACGACCGCCTCGAGCATCGGGTGCGGGCCGCAGGCATACAGCTCGACCTCCGAACGTTGTGCGTCAGACAGCGACTGTAGCCAGGCGTGTGCCAGGTCCGTCACATAGCCCTGATGGCAACCGGCGAAGCCCTGCAGGCTGGCCAGCCGGCTCGGGATGCCCCAGTCGTCGAGCAGCGGCATCGCCGCGATGACACCGTCGGGCAGCCCCTCGATCAACACTTGCGACGGGCGTGGATCGAACGGGAAAGGGACCTCTGAGCCGAGTATCACGAATGGCTTGTGGTCGCTGCGACGCAGCGACTCGGCCAGGAATATCATTGGCGGCATGCCAACACCCCCACCGATCAACAGCGGGCGTGGTGCACTGACCGAGAAGGGCACGCCGATCGGCGCCATCAGGTTTACCGTCTCGCCCACCCGGCGGCGCGCGAGCAGCTCGGTGCCGTTCCCGACCACCTTGTAGAGGAAGTCGAGCCAACCCTGGTCGGCCGAGGCGCGCATGATCGATATCGGTCGCCGCATCGGCAGCTGCGGGTCGACGGTGATATGGGCGAACTGACCCGGGAGCGCCCGCGCGGCGCAGCCGGGCGCCTGCACACGCATCACGAACTGTTCGCTGGCAAAGGCCTCATGGCTGACGATCTCGGCGTCCTCCACCAGGATGGTTTCGCGGTGCGACTTGGTCATGCTGAAGCGGCTCCCGGTCCGCCGGTTACCCGGCCCGATGGACGATGTGTCCGTTGAACACGGTAAGGGATACCCGGCCCGGGAAATCCCAGCCGTCGAACGGGGTGTTGCGCCCGTCGCTGCGCATCCGGTCGCGTCGCAAAACCCAGTCGACTTCCGGATCGAAGACACAGACATCGGCGGCGCTGCCGACGCCGAGCCGGCCGTAGGGCAGCCCGAGGATATCGGCCGGACCGCTGGTGACCCGTGCCAGCGCGGTCGACAGATCCAGCACGCCCTCGTTCACCAGACGCAGGGTCAGACCGAGCAGGGTCTCCAGCCCGGATATGCCCGGTTCGGTTTCCGGGAAAGGGCGCTGCTTGGCGTCCGGTTCGTGCGGCTGATGGTCCGATGTGATGGCCTTGATCGTGCCCTCGGCGACCGCGCGGCGCAGCGCGTCGCGGTCGGCGAGGGTGCGCAGCGGCGGTGACACATGGCACTCGGCGTCGAAGCCGTCGACATCCATCTCGGTGAGATGCAGCTGGTGGGCGGCGACGTCGGCCGTGACCTCGAGGCCCGTTGCCTGGGCATCTGCGAGCATCCGTGCGGCGGTCTGCGACGACAGGCTGCGGAAGTGGATCTTGGCCTGGGTATGCTCGGCCAGTGCCAGGTCGCGGGCGACGGCAACACTTTCCGCGGCGGCGGGGATACCCGGCAGGCCAAGGCGCGCCGAGACCACGCCTTCATGGACACAGCCGCCGGCGCGCAGGTGGCGATCCTCGGGACGCAGGAAGACGGTCAGACCGAACGTCGCCGCATACTCCAGCGCGCGTCGCTCGACCAGCGTCGACGCCAACGGGAATTGGGCGTTGCCGACCGCCACGCAGCCGACCGCCTGCAGCGCAGCCATCTCGGAAAGCGACTCGCCGCCAAGTCCCTGGGTCAATGCGCCGACCGTCAACACCCGCGCCTGGGCGAGCTTGCGCGCCAGGCGGTGGATCAGCTCGACCACCGCCGTATTGTCGATCACCGGATTGGTATCCGGCGTACACAGCAGGGTGGTGATGCCGCCGCGCGCCGCGGCCGCGGTCTCGCTCGCCAGCGTCCCCTTGTGTTCGAAGCCGGGCTCGCGAAGGCTGGCAGCGAGGTCGACCAGACCGGGGCAGACCACCTGGCCCTGCGCATCGATGATCTCGTCGGCCGCAAACTCGGCGGGGGCGTCGCCGACCGCGACCACCTGCTCGCCGTCGATATGCAGATCCAGATGATCGTCGATGCCGTGCGCGGGGTCGATCAGGCGGCCGTTGATGATGCTGATGCTCATGTGGCCGCCCCGAGTTCGGCCTGGGACTGCAATGCCATCGACATCACGGCCATGCGTACCGCGATACCGTAACTGACCTGCTGCAGAATCACCGATCGCGGGCCGTCGGCGACCGCACTGTCGAGTTCGATGCCGCGATTGATCGGACCGGGATGCATCACGATGGCATCCGGCTTGGCGTTTTCCAGGCGCTCGTCGGTGAGGCCGTAGAGTCTGAAGTACTCGTGCTCGTTGGGCAGCAACGCACCGTCCATGCGCTCGTTCTGCAGGCGCAGCATGATCACCACGTCGACGTCTTTGACGCCCTGTTCCAGATCATGGAACACGTGCACGCCGAGTGAGCGCGTCTCGGTGGGCAGCAGCGTACGCGGCCCGACGACCCGCACCTCGCTGACCCCGAGGGTGTTCAGTGCGAGTATCTGGGAGCGGGCGACCCGCGAGTGCAGGACATCGCCGACGAT
>JASFVZ010000211.1:0-4952 GCA_050049565.1 Chromatiaceae bacterium
GTCGTTTGGTTCGGGCCGACAGCGACTGGCTGGCCAGACTGGTCTGCCTGTGCAGTGAAGCCAGACCTGGCAACGGGGCCGACAGAAACACGGTAGACGGGCCGCCGACCGAGGCGGCGTTGATCGAACTGGCGCTCAAAGCCGGGATCGACGTCGACGAGCTGCGCGATCAGTATCCTCTGCTCGAAATACGCGAACGCGCCGAGGGTCGACCGCTGATGAGCACCCTTCACCGCAGCGGCGACCGCTGGCTGGTAGCCGTCAAGGGCAGCCCGGCCGAGATCGCCTTGCGCTGCGATCGGATATGAATGGATGCCATACCGATCGAACCGAAGACCCCTCATACCAAACTTAGGCCGAGGTATCCGGCGTCACAAGGACAGCAAACACAAAGAATTGATCCAGCGCGCTGCAGACCGATACCGCTCGGTGCTTCAATCCTGATAGCACGCCAACAGGCGACATCATGACGACGCTCAACTGGCACAACCTCTCGGTCTCTGGAACCGCAGACCGCCTGCAAACGGATCCGCAGCAGGGATTGAGCGACCTGCAGGCCCAGGAGCGCGTCGCAGCCCACGGCCTGAATCGGCTGGTCGCGGATCGACACCACAGTCTCTTCGACATGCTGCTCGACCAGTTTCGCGATTTCATGATCCTGGTCCTGATCGCCGCGGCCTTGATTTCCGGTGCCCTCGGGGAGGTCGCCGATACCCTCGCGATTCTCGTCATCATTCTGCTCAACGCGGTCATCGGCGTCGTCCAGGCCTACCGCGCTGAGCGCGCCCTCGCCGCCCTGCGCCGTCTGGCCGAACCGACCGTCAAGGTCCGGCGCGACGGCCGAATCCGCGAGGTCGAGGCGGAGGCACTTGTCCCCGGCGACCTGATGATCGTCGATAACGGCAGTCTGGTGCCGGCCGATGTGCGCCTCACAGAGTGCGTCGCGCTGGAAGTCGACGAGGCGGCACTGACCGGTGAATCCGTGTCCGTCCTGAAACAGTCGGCGGCCGTCGACGACACGGGGCGCGCGCTCGGCGACCGTACCAACATGCTGTACCGCGGGACGCTGGTCGTTCATGGTCGGGGCCAGGGGCTGGTCGTCGCCACCGGGATGTCGACGGAGCTGGGTCGCATCGCGGAGCTGCTGGGTACAGGCAAACGTCCGCCAACGCCATTGCAGCAAAGGCTAGCTGGCTTCGGGCGGCGACTGGGCTTCCTGGTTCTGCTGATCTGTGCCGTCGTGTTCGTCACGGGACTGCTGCGTGGCGTCGAGCCGCTGCTGATGTTCCTCACCGCGGTCAGCCTGGCCGTGGCGGCCGTCCCAGAGGCCCTGCCGGCGGTCGTGACGATCAGCCTGGCGCTTGGCGCCTCCAGGCTGGTCCGCCAGAAGGCGCTGATTCGCCAGATGCCGGCCGTGGAGACCCTCGGGTCCGTCACGGTCGTCTGTGCGGACAAGACCGGCACCCTTACCCAGAACCGAATGCAGGTCGAGGACCGGTTTACCTGGCGGAGGATCCGCGCCGGCAAGCCGCTCGGCGCCGCCGAAGACGACAACCTGTTGCTCAGAGCCTTCGCGCTGAACAACGACTGCGAGACCGACGCCGACGGCAGACCGTTCGGCGAGCCGACCGAAGTCGCCCTGCTGCAGGCGGTCATGGACCAGGGACACGATGTCGACACCTGGCGGGCGCGCACGCCGCGACTGGAGGAGCGACCGTTCGACCCGCAGCGCCGGATGATGACGACGGTGCACCACCAAGGGGCGGGATTTCGCAGCTACACCAAAGGGGCACCGGAGCAGGTCCTGGTGCACTGCCGAAAGGCTATCGACGGCGCACGGACGATCGCACTCGCCGATCAGCTCGAGCTTCTGCTCGCGCGGACCGAAGAGCTGGCCAGGCGGGGTTATCGGGTCCTGGCCTTCGCGATGCGAGATTGGGACACCCTGCCCGACCGCGATGACCGGGCGCTCGAGACCGACCTAATCTTCATCGGCCTTGCGGCGCTGCTCGATCCCCCGCGACCGGAGGCCCGCGAGGCCGTCATGACGTGTCGTGCCGCCGGGATCAAGCCGGTGATGATCACAGGCGACCACCCGGCCACCGCGCAGGCCGTCGCCAGTCGCCTCGGCATCGCCGATCCACAGACTCCCCCGTTGACCGGTGAAGATATCGCCACCCTGTCGGACGCGGAACTGGCCGATCAGGTGGCACACGCGGCCGTCTACGCGCGCATCACGCCGGAACAGAAGCTGCGCATCGTCGAGGCCTGGCAATCGCGCGGCGAGTTCGTCGCCATGACCGGGGACGGTGTGAATGATGCGCCGGCGCTGAGACGCGCCAACATCGGCATTGCGATGGGCCGAATCGGCACCGACGTCGCCCGCGAGGCGGCCGACATGGTGCTGCTCGACGACCGCTTCGCGACCATTGTGACTGCGGTGCGCGAGGGCCGGCGCGTGTTCGATAACGTGCGCAAGTTCATCCGCTACACCATGACGAGTAATTCGGGCGAGATCTGGACCCTGTTCCTGGCACCGCTGCTCGGCCTGCCCATCCCGCTACTGCCGATCCAGATCCTCTGGATCAACCTCGTGACCGATGGCCTGCCAGGGCTCGCGCTGTCGATGGAACCCGAGGAACGCGGCATCATGCGGCGGCCTCCGCGACCGCCGAAGGAACCCATCTTCAGCCACGGGCTCGGCTGGCACATGCTGTGGATCGGCCTGCTGATCGGCGCGCTTTCCATCGGTGCCCAGGCCTGGTCCTATCACAGTGGCAGCCCGCATTGGCAGACGATGGTGTTCAATGTCTTGACCTTTGCTCAGCTGTTCCATGTGCTGGCCATCCGTTCCGAGCGGGAATCCCTGTTTCGCATCGGTCTGATGTCCAACCGCGCGCTGCTCGGCGCCGTTGTACTGACCTTTGTCCTGCAGTTTCTGGTCACTTACCTGCCCGCACTGCAGGCCGTTTTCAGCACCCAGGCCCTGACCCTCCAGGAACTGCTGCTGTGCATCGCCCTCGCAGCCCTGGTGCTGCCGGCGGTGGAACTCGAGAAACTGATGATTCGCCTCGGTTGGCTCTATCGCGACCGAACGGGGGCGCGCGCAACGCGACAGGCCTGATCCAGCAGGCGGACTCGATCCGTAGCGATTCAGGGTTCGTGTACCGCCAGACCCGCCCAGTCGGCAGAGACAGCGAGATCATTGACTGGACTCATCGGAAATTGACAGATCGCCTTGAGTCTGGCGCCGGCTTCTGCTTCATTTTCTAGTGACGGTGGCTATCGCCACACAGCCTGTAGAGACACGTTCACCGGTAATCTGGGGGAGACACAGATGACACCGAAACCAGGCGACCAAGACCGGCGCAGCAGCTTCTCACTTGATCCAGAGAGCGACAAGGAGAGGATAGAAGAGCGCATTGCACACAGCATCGAAGACCAGGTCCGGGGCCTCGACGTCAGAGAGGTGGAAGAGGCCGTCAAGGAAAAGTACGAGGACCTGCTCAACCATGCGAAGGTCAAACAGCACATCCCAACGCTGACCGAAGGGGTTGTCAGGGGAAGCTTCCGACACCGGCAAACGGAGAGTAAGGAGTTCTAGCGTTAGGATCTCCCGCTCCGGCGATCGGCTTGGGATATTCTTCGACGCCGTTCCCGACGGCGCCGGGAGCGGTGGATTTTGGCTTTTCGTGCTATTCGGCGGTCGTGCCAGAGCGAAGTCGGGAGATGACCTTGCCTGCCAGCGCAGGATCCCCGCAGGCGATCAACGAGCCGCTCGAGGCCAGCGAGAGGGGATCGCCCTGCCAGTCTCCGACCCACCCCCCGGCGTTGCGGATCAACGGATCCAACGGGGCGATGTCGTGCACCTTGGGACCCGACGACACAATGAGATCGAGATGGCCCGACGCGAGTAGCCCGTAGTCATGGGGGGCCAGGCCCCATTGCACCCAACGGGTCTCCCTGGCGAGGCTATCGATTGCCCTGTCCTCCCGTTCCCGACCGGCACGATGGCCTGGGCGAACCAGGATGGACTCGCTGAGATCACGACAACGCCGGGCGCGCGCCTCTGCGCCATTGAAGAAGGACCCATGCCCGTCAATACCCAGCCAGCGTTCGTTGAGCGCAGCATGGTCGACGACTCCCAGAATGAAGCGCCCTCGATATGCCAATGCCAGCAGCAATCCAAAAGAAGGTCGTCCCATGATGTAGAGCTGTGTGCCGTCGAGCGGGTCGACCACCCAGACATAGTCTGCCGCGGGAAGGGTTGCGGGATACTCCTCCCCGATCACGCCATGGTCCGGATACCGAGCGGCGATCATCTCGCGCACCCGGGTCTCTGCCTCCCGATCGACGTCGGTGACAGGTGTCCCGTCAGGCTTGATGTGAACGACCGGATCGCGTCGAAAGTGGGCCAGATGGATAGCAGCCACCGCATCGGCGATACGCTCGGCCAGATCGATGTACTGGTCGGGGCATGGGTGCTCGTGGTGTTCGCTCATCAGGTACCTTCATCACTCTCCAACGGAAATCTATGCGGCGCATATGACATCAGCGAGACAGGCGCGGTAGCAGATAACGCTCCCCCAGTTACCCCTGGTTGAATTGGTGAGCCGCGGGGTGACGCGTTGCAAGAAGGACAGTCACTGATCGGTGACGGTCGATCCGAGGCCCTGGGAACGACACAAAGTGCTGCGTGCGGGTGACCGGAGCCGTGGTTCAATCACCCCGCGGAGCCTGACGAAGGCAGTCCGGGACTGAGGCCGACCGTCTAACGGCGTGCGGCGGTCATATGGCTGACACGCCCATCAAGTACTCTAGGTGTGGAGTTAGTCACTGTTCGTGGCTCTAGCCAAACGCCGGTTCTTCCGGCGACGGCTGCTACAGGACTTCGACCACCTTGGGTCCGACCGAGGCAGCGATGGAACACGAGGCCTTCGTCACAACGGTAA
>JASFVZ010000213.1:0-4926 GCA_050049565.1 Chromatiaceae bacterium
AAAGGCCTGGGTTTTGCCCAGGCCTGGATCGATTTTGGCGTCCCGTAGGGGAGTCGAACCCCTGTCGTCGCCGTGAAAGGGCGATGTCCTAGGCCTCTAGACGAACGGGACAAAAGACCGGGTTGTATTGGTGGAGCCAGGCGGGATCGAACCGCCGACCTCAACACTGCCAGTGTTGCGCTCTCCCAGCTGAGCTATGGCCCCTTGCCGAGAAGGCGCGAATGGTACGCCAGGGGGATCACCTTGTCCAGCCAGCAGCCATGCAAAGTGTCAGATTCTCACCCTCAGCCCGCGTTCGCATCTGACCAGGAGTCCCGCAGGGTCACGATTCGGTTGAAGACCGGCCGCTCGGGTGTGCTGTCCTTGCTGTCCAGACAGAAGTAGCCTTCGCGCTCGAACTGGTATCGGTCGTCTGGGCTTGCCCCACCCAGGGCCTGCTCCACGACGCAGTCGGTCAAGACTGACAGGGAATCGGGGTTCAGATCCGACAGGAAGTCTCCCGTGCGACCGGGTTCCGGCGATTTGAACAAGCGGTCGTAGAGACGCACATCGACACGCAAACCTCGCGACGCCGAGACCCAGTGCACGACGCCACGCACTTTGCGCCCCTCGGGGTTCTTGCCGAGCGTATCCGGATCCATCGTACACCGCAGTTCGATCACCTCGCCCGACTCGTTCTTGATGGCCTCGTCGCAACGGATGACATACGCATTGCGCAACCGTACCTCGCCACCGAGAACGAGGCGCTTGTACTTCTTGTTCGCGGACTCACGGAAATCGTCCCGATCAATGAAGACCTCGCGAGTCACCACGACCTCCCGCGTGCCCATGGACTCGTCCTTAGGATGATTGGGCGCAACGACGACTTCGCTATAGTCATCCGGGAGGTTGGTAATCGTGACCTTCAACGGCTTCAGCACCGCCATGCGGCGCGGTGCGGTCGTATCCAGGTGACCGCGGATGCTGTTCTCGAGCACGCCCATCTCGACCGTACCCTCGGACTTGGTGATGCCAATCGCCTCGCAGAACCGCCGGATGGACTCAGGCGTGTAACCGCGACGCCGCAGGCCGGCGATCGTCGGCATCCGCGGATCGTCCCATCCGGAGACCCGCTTCTCCTGCACCAGCTGGGTCAGGCGCCGCTTGCTCATCACCGTGTACTCGAGATTCAGTCGCGAGAATTCGATCTGTCTCGGGTGGGAGGAAATCGAGATATTATCCAGCACCCAGTCGTACAGCGGTCGGTGATCCTCGAACTCCAGCGTACACAATGAGTGTGTGATGTCTTCGAGGGCATCGGAGATCGGGTGTGTGTAGTCGTACATCGGGTAGATGCACCATTCCGCCCCCGTCTGATGGTGGATCAGGCCGTGACGGATGCGGTACAACGTCGGATCGCGCATGTTGATGTTGGGCGACGCCATATCGATCTTCGCCCTGAGCGTGCGACTTCCGTCCGGGAACTCGCCGCTTCGCATGCGCTTGAACAGGTCGAGATTTTCATCGACCGGGCGATTCCGATAGGGGCTCTCACGGCCCGGCTCGGTCAGTGTTCCGCGGTAGTCACGCACCTGCTCGGCCGACAGGTCACAAACGAACGCCTTGCCTCTCTCGATCAACTCGACCGCGAAGTCGTAGAGCTGTTGGAAGTAGTCCGACGCAAAACGCAGGTCTTCCCAGTCGTAGCCGAGCCACCGGACGTCCGCCTTGATCGCCTCGACGAACTCCTCTTCCTCTTTGGCCGGATTGGTGTCATCGAAGCGCAGGTTGCAGGTACCGGGATAGTCTTGGGCAATCCCGAAATTCAGCACGATCGACTTAGCGTGGCCGATGTGCAGGTAGCCGTTCGGCTCGGGCGGGAATCGCGTATGTATTGTCGTATGCTTCCCGGTGGCCAGGTCGTCGTCGATGATCTGGCGGATGAAGTTCTTCGGTCCGCCTGCTGGTTCAGCGCTCATAGGTTGAGTCCGAATCTCCAGTAATGAATCAGTGATGGTCGCGAATGCGCTGGATCGCGCGGTCGATGCGTCGGATTGTCGCATCACGACCGACCAGGTAAAGCGTCAGGTCGAGATCAGGCGAAGGCGCACCGCCGGTTACTGCCACCCGCAAGGGCATCGCAACCTTGCCGAAACCAACGCCCAACGATTCCACCGTCGCGGCAACCGCGGCGTGTAGCGTCTCGCGCTGCCAGTCGTCAACCGCGGCGAGCCGGACGCGTGCGGTATCGAGTGCTTCGTCGGCTCCCGCCTTGAACGCCTTCTTGGCCGCTTTCTCGTCAAACTGCTCGAAGTCGCGGAAGTAGAACACGGAGATTTCCGCCAGTTCGATCAGCGTGCTGGCACGTTCGCGTTGCGCCTCGACCACGGCGACCAGATCCGGCCCGCTTGAAGGGTCGATCCCCAGGTCGCCCAGGTGGGACGCGAGCAGGTGCGCGATTCTGCCCGGATCGGCATGCTTCAAATACTGTTGGTTGAGCCATCTCAGCTTGTCGTTGTCGAATGTCGCCGGCGCACGGTTGATACCATCAAGATCGAACAGCTGGATCATCTCGTCGATCGAGAACATCTCCTGATCGCCGTGTGACCAGCCCAGCCGGACCAGGTAGTTGAGCAAGGCCTCAGGGAGATAGCCGTCACGCAGATACTGCATCACGCCGACCGCGCCGTGCCGCTTCGACAAGCGCGCACCGTCACTGCCAAGAATCATCGGCACATGCCCGTAGTGCGGCACCTCCCAGCCGAGTGCCCGGAGCATATTGATCTGTCGCGGCGTGTTGTTGATGTGGTCGTCACCGCGAATCACATGAGTAATGCCCATGTCATGATCGTCGACAACCACGGAGAGGTTATAGGTAGGAGAACCGTCACTGCGGCGGATCACCAAATCATCCAGTTCCTCATTGTTCACTGAGACCTCGCCACGGATCAGATCGTCGAATACGACTGCGCCGTCGATGGGGTTGCGAAACCTGATGACATGCGGCGCGTCCGGGCTCACCTGCCGATCGCGGCAGTGCCCGTCATACCGCGGCTTCTGTTTTGCGGCCATCTGCTGCTCGCGAAGGTTTTCGAGCCGTTCCTTGCTGCAGTCACACCGATAGGCCAGACCCTTGTCCAGTAGCCGACCCACCACCTCGTTGTACCGCTCGAAACGATGCGTCTGGTAGAAGGGGCCTTCGTCGTACTCGAGACCCAGCCAGGTCATGCCCTCGAGGATCGCGTTGACCGATTCCTGGCTGGACCGCTCGAGGTCCGTGTCCTCGATCCGCAGCACGAACTTACCGCCGTGTTTACGGGCGTACAGCCAGGAAAACAGCGCCGTGCGCGCTCCACCGACGTGCAGAAAACCGGTCGGGCTGGGAGCGAAGCGGGTCTTGAGCGTCATTACCGAACAGCAGGTTGCCAAAGCCTGCGGAGTTTATCAGTCTAGCGACGATTGACCAGCGGGCTTGCCGAACCTACTATCCGTCGACGCCTTGGCCGGTCGATTGCTGCAGCGGAAGAGATTGAGCGAATGCCGGCCTGTTGAATGCGTCAGGGCGTTTTTGGATATGGGCGCGTAGCTCAGTGGGAGAGCACTGCCTTCACACGGCAGGGGTCGCTGGTTCGAACCCAGCCGCGCCCACCAATCAAATCAATCGCTTAGGAACCACGACACCCCTCGACCGGGTTCCCAAATGATTATTTGTCACAGCGTTGTCACACTCGTTCGCGAACGAACGGAGTGTGGCGATGGCCTCCTTCAGAAAACGCGGCCCCCACCAGTGGCAGGCCCAGGTCCGGAAAATGGGTCACCCGCTGCAGACCAAGACCTTCGAGACCCGTGCCGAGGCCGAGCAGTGGGCGCGCGCCATCGAGGTCGAGATGGACAGGGGCGCGTTCGTCTCCCGGGCCGAGGCCGAATCGACCACCCTCAAGGAACTCCTCGAACGCTACCTCGAAGAGGTCACCCCGCAGAAGAAGGGTGCGGAGCCGGAGACCAACCGCCTGCGCCTGATGATGCGCCATCCCCTCGCCCGTCGTTTCGTCGCCGGGGTCCGCGGCGTCGACATTGCGCGCTGGCGCGACGAGCGCCTGCGCAAGGTCACCCCGGCAACCGTCAAGCGTGACCTGGTCCTACTCGGCCACGTCTTCGAGGTGGCGCGCAAGGAATGGGGCATCTATGTCCACAACCCCGTGCGCGACATCAAGCTACCGCCCGGCGGACGTCCGCGCGACCGGCGCCTGCAGCCCGGCGAAGAGGACCGCCTGTTCACCGCTTGCCGCGAGGCCCGTAACCGCTGGCTGCTGCCGATGGTGCAGCTGGCGATTGAGACCGCGATGCGCCGGGGTGAACTGCTGCGCCTGCGCTGGGAGCACATCGACCTGCACCGTCGCACCGCCCACCTGCCGGACACCAAGAACGGCGAGGCGCGGACCGTACCGCTGTCATCGACTGGCGTTAGCGTTCTTCGCACCCTGCCCCGCGCTCTGCATGGCGACGTATTCCCCGGCGTTACCACCGAGGCGGTGAAGCGCTCTTACATGCGTGCGATACGACGGGCCGGCATCAAAGACCTCCGCTTCCACGACCTGCGTCACGAGGCGACCACCCGGCTGTTCGAGAAGGGGCTGAACATCATGGAGGTCGCGAGCATCACCGGGCACAAGGACCTGCGCATGCTGCGGCGGTATACGCATCTGAAGGCGGAGGATCTGGCGCGGAAACTTGGTTGAATAAATGAATGGATGGATGGATCGATGAATGCCGACGAATACAAACCGCATAAACGCCCATTTCCTCCGATCATACGTCTATCCCAGAGTCATCAGCGGCAGGCGTCAGCATCGACGCTTGGTACTCGAGGTCGTCCGTACTCAGTTCAAAACAATCTTCGCCGGTAAAGCCATGGCGATTCAGACCCTGCAGACAGGGACTCCGTTT
>JASFVZ010000214.1:0-4916 GCA_050049565.1 Chromatiaceae bacterium
GTAATCGCTGCATTTTGCCAGCCCATCGGAATTTCTTCCGGAAAATTCCGGTGCCGCTTCCTACCCCTGAACGTCACGCGAACTAGTTTGGAAAGTGTGAAAGCCCCGTTCTTGCTTGGCAGGCAACGGGGTCCGAGAGAAATTGCGGACCGGAACACTGCAATGACCGTCTTCCGGGGCCGCACTGAACGGACCAGGAGGAAGCATCAATGAAGACTGCAAGAAATGTAATCGGGATCACCGGTCTGGCGCTGACCACAGCGATCGCCGTAGGCGGTGAGCCGCCGGGTTTCTATAAGAACACCTACCCGGAGCATGCGTTGGCCTCACGTCTGGCTGCTGACGAGGTCTTGGTCGGCGAAGACGCCAAGCTTGATCCAAAGACTCGCGAACTGATCGCCCTTGGCGTAGCGGCGCAGATTCCCTGTGTCTATTGCGTCTATGTGCACGATCAGAAAGCGCGCGCAGCCGGAGCAAGCGAAGCTGAAGTCCGCGAGGCAGTGGCAACGGCAGCCCATGTCCGTCACTGGAGCACGGTACTCAACGGAATGGCCTACGATCTGAAAGCTTTCCAGACAGAGTTCGACAAGGTGATGGCAGCGGATTGAGCCGACAGGCGTCTGCGCACGACCAGTGTGATGTGAACGATGCAGCGGCGGAGCAGCGAGCCGCACGCATCTGACGGCAGCACCAAGTCACTGCGCATGACGTGAGAAACAAAAAGAGCCCCGGAGCCATTTGCGAGCGTGAGCTCTGATAGGCCCACTGGCAGTGGTCGGGGCAGCACAACCCTGCAGACGAGGACCGATACAATGAAACGCCTACCACTAAATCGGCATTTCGGTCTTGCAACACGGACCGCGCTTGCCGCTTTTCTGATAATCATCGCTGGCTGTTTGTACGCCAGCGATATCGACAACCTCTATAGGGCCGCCGGCGACGGAAATACCGCTCGGGTCCAGGCGTTGCTAGACACGGGTGTTGACGTGAATGCGCGCACGAGTGACCAGAGCTATGCCTTGAACCGTGCCGCGGTCTTCAACCAGGTCGAAATGGTCCGGCTGCTTCTGGAACGGGGCGCGGATCCGAATGTGCAGAACAGCGAAGGCGATACGCCGCTAATCTGCGCAACAAAGTATGCCGGAGGAGAGAAGGCAACCGTGCAACTGCTCGTCGATGGTGGAACGGACCTGACCATCAGGGACAAGGACGGCAAGACCGCCTTGGATTACGCGAAAGCGGCGGATCAACTCGATGCGGTTGAATTGCTTGGAGGATTCGACAGTTGAGCATTAGCCGGCCGGTATCCGGGCTTGCGGATTCCTGTCTACGGAGGATCTTGTAGCCCCGCACCACGCAGCGCCTGTAGCGCGAGTTCTTCCGTCCTGGGATCTTTGAACGGGAAGGCAAACGCCAGGCGTGCCGTGGTGAGGTCAGGGCTTGCAACCAGCGCCTCCTGGACTTCCCAACCCGCTTGGTCGATTGCACCGGCGCGAACGAGGGCCGCGGCGTTCCAGAGCCGAGCGCGCAGGTACGCTGGATTGATGTCCAGTACCTGCTGGAATGTTGACGCTGATTCCGCGTACCGACCCTGTGAAAAATAGATCTCGCCGAGGATTTCCAGGTACGAAGCGGGTGGCCGCGGATTCAGACGCATAGCCGTGTTCAACGACGACATGGCTTTCGATGGGCGGCCCGCATAGTTCAGTGTCCAGGCCAGCAAGGCAAAGGCGTCGGCATAGTTCGGATCGGCATCGATAGCGCGCTCTGCAGCCGCGACGGCTTCAGAATGCGAACGTTGAAACAAGCGCACCTGCCCAGTCACGAAATGCACCTGTGGCAGGGAGGAATCCAAAGCGGCGGCTGTTTCGGCGTGCTGTGCCGCGAGTGACAGCGACCGCGACGGTTGTGTGGTCCAACCGTCGATTGCCTCGCGGGAATAGGTCAGCGCCAGGCCGGCATGGGCGCGTGCGAATTCAGGATCGAGAGCCACCGCCTCTTCAAAATGCCGCCGCGCCTGTGAGTTCTGCGCCTCGCTGCGCCGCCCGTGTGCCTCGAAGCCGCGCAGGTAGGCATCGTAGGCAGCGATGCTCTTGGTAGGTCGACCGGTCAACAATAATTGCTCCGCTGGAGCGAGTTCCAGTTTCAACGCGGCAACGACCTCGACTGTGATGCGGTCCTGGATCGGAAATATCTGATCGGGTTTGCCGATATAGCGTTCACCCCACAGCGCCCCTCCTGACCGGGCATCAAATAAATTGACGTTGATTCGCAGCGCCTGACGCAACCGCTGCACGGAGCCAATCACGAGGTAGTCGACATCCAGCTCGGAGGCGATCTGGTCAGGTGTGGCTTCGAGGTCGCGATACGCGAACGTCGTCCCGGGTGCGATGACAAGCAGATCCTTGAGTTTGGAAAGATCGGTTATCAGATCTGCGGTTATGCCGTCGGCGAAGTAATCGTCGTCCGGCATCCGGCCGAGGTTGTCAAACGGAATGACGGCGACGGCAGGGCGGGTTATCGGCGGACTCTGAGGAGACAGTCCCGACTCGAGCCGCAGCAGCATCCACGACAGTCCGAGTAGCAACAGTCCTGTAAGTACGCCTCCGGCCATCCATTGGCGGATTCGCATGAGCCGGCCAGATGAGGCACCGCTGGTGGAGCCGGGCCCCTTGGGCCGTGCGCTGTCTGCGGTGTCGGTTCGTCTGACGTCGGCGATAAGTCGATAGCCACTCTTCGGTATCGTCTCTATGACCCGTGGATGATGGGCATCGTCCCGGAATACGCGTCGAAGCTTGGCGATTGCCTTTGTGACCGAGTCTTCCGTTACGATCCGGCCCGGCCACAGTTTTTCCTCGAGTTCCGCGCGGCTGATCACTCGCCCCGCATGCTCGGCCAGGTACAGGAGCACCTGCATCACCTTGGCTTCGATACGAACAGGCTCGCCGTCGACGGTGACCTGAAGAGCCAGTGGATCGACGGTGCTGTCGGCCACTGTGAAAGCCTCGGGCGGATTGGGCCATTTGTCAGTTGCCGTCGCCATTTCCTCTTCCAAAAGGGTCTCTGCGACAGTCACCAATCGCTGTCAGAAATTCTTCCGAAAAAGGCCAGAACAAGTTCCCTTCCTTAACACAGCATAGCGCTATCTTGGAAAACAGCGGTTCTGTTGACCGCAAGGAGTACTGGCACAGACATCGTTCAAACCAGGAGAGTAAAGATGAGATACATCGCACTTCTAGTCCAAGCTATAGCCCTGTCAGGCCTCGCATACGCAGGCGCGATGGGCACACCGAATGAGGCAAAGGAGATGAGCCTGAAGGCCCAGGCAGTTGTCAACCAGCTGGGG
This sequence comes from Chromatiaceae bacterium, assembly GCA_050049565.1. Taxonomy (GTDB): domain Bacteria; phylum Pseudomonadota; class Gammaproteobacteria; order Chromatiales; family Chromatiaceae; genus Thiosocius. Next base: position 3,347 of record JASFVZ010000214.1, read on the forward strand.
CGGGAAAAGGCATTCGCCGCTTTCGCTGATCCGAACGGCGGTTTCCGTGATCGAGACCTGTATGTTTTTTGCATTGATATGGAGGGTGTGCTGCTTTCACAGCCGATCAAGCCCGAGTTGGTTGGAAAGAACATGTACAACTTCAACAAGTACGGTGATCTGCTCTTCCAGGACATGATCGCGTTGGCGAAAAAGACCGGTGCCGGTTGGGTGGACTACCGGTGGCCTCATCCGGCCGATAACGAAATCCGGCCCAAGACCAGCTACATTGCTATGAACGATCACGGTTTTTTCTGCGGTGTCGGCGCGTATAAGTGATCGACAGCTGTCGAAAGTCTCGTGGGCGGAGTAGGTCGAGTGACTCGATTTCGTCCACGGGCCGATCGAGATAGCCATGGTCCGAAGGAGCAGGCAATGAGTACCTTGCGGCGTCGCTTGATATTCCAACTGCTGGCAGTCTTGCTCTCTGGTGTTGTGCCCGTGGCTTTCTCCGACCCGCCTGCGGAGACGTGGGACAAGGTGGTATTCCATTTGGACGAAGAGCGCGCTGCACGCTGGTCGTTGATGCTGGCGCGCTCATACCTCGACGACGTGCCGAAGGCGCAGATTGTCTTCGTCGCTTACGGCCGGGGAGTGGACTTTCTGCTCGACGATGCCGAAGACGTTCATGGCGATCCTTTCGAGTATGCCGTCTGGAATCTGGCACGGCGCGGGGTCGTCTTCCGTGTCTGCGGCGCAACGCTCAAAGCACGCAATATTGCCGCGACAGACCTCCTTGACGTGGTGGAGGTGGTGCCCTCCGGCATATCAGAAATCGCCCGTCTACAGATCAGCGAGAGGTTTGCCTACCTAAAACCCTGATCTGTTCCCTATGCGCCATCACGTTGCCCTAGGTCACGTGCTTTTGATCCAGTTGCCCGCTAGGAGTAGCCGGGTTAACGCAAGGATCGAGTGACCAATCGAATATAAGCTGTTCGATTCGCGTCGATTGATTTCTTTTATATCCCGGACGCATTGACACTGTATTGCCCGGCGATCGGTTGCTAAGGAAAAGGTACCAGGGAGCAGGAGTCGCACCTCAGATCCAGTCCGGCGTTGACCGGAAGGAGCGACACGAAATGGCAAACGTGAAAAGACTGCTTGGCCTGACAGGGGCCGTATCGGCCGGTGAGTTCTCGTCGACCGGCGAGTTGGTGAGCTATGAAGGCGATCTGCCCGAGGACGTGGCACATCTCATCGCGCGGATGTGTGCCGCAAATACATTGATGGGGATCTCGCAGGCAGAGAGCTTCACCCGTCTGAGCGGAATGAAATGGTCACCATTCCACGGCTGGGCCGTGGCGGCCGGTGATTACTCGGTTTGCGTGATCGGCAACCTGGGCGTGTTCGTTGAGACGTCGAAGGCCGATTACAACGATATCTTCAGGACGCTCAGCGAAGAAGCACATGTCACCTTGAGGGCTGCATAGCGGAAAACCGGGGACAGGAAAAACCGGGGACAGACCACGTTTTCGTTGAAGTCGCGCCGAAATCGTGGTCTGTCCCCGGTTTTTCCCGGCGCAGACTTCGT
>JASFVZ010000215.1:0-4912 GCA_050049565.1 Chromatiaceae bacterium
GGCCGGTCCGGCGGCGCGACCGGTTCCGGCGGTCGCGCTGCAAACAGGGACATCTGTCGGGATGTCGCCTCGGCATGGGCCCGGGCGGATTGCTCGAGCTCGTGCAGACGCTGGCGCGCCAGTCGGATCACGTCGCGCGGCACGCCGGCCAACGCGGCGACCTGCAGCCCGTAACTCTGGTTGGCCGGGCCCTCGCGCACCGCATGCAGGAACACGATGCCGTCGCCATGCTCAACCGCTTCCAGGTGGACATTGGCGATCCCGGGGTATTCGTCGGGCAGGGTGGTCAGTTCAAAGTAGTGGGTCGCAAACAGCGTGAAGGCGCGCAGCCGGCTGGCCAGTTCCACCGCGCAGGCCCAGGCGAGCGACAGCCCGTCGAAGGTGCTGGTGCCGCGCCCGATCTCATCCATCAGGACCAGCGAGCGGTCGGTCGCGTTGTGCAGGATGTTGGCGGTCTCCTGCATCTCGACCATGAAGGTCGAGCGGCCGCCGGCCAGGTCATCCGAGGCGCCGATCCGGGAGAACACGCGGTCGAACGGACCCAGCTCGGCGCGGGACGCGGGCACGAAGGCGCCGGCATAGGCGAGCAGCACGATCAACGCGGCCTGGCGCATGTAGGTCGACTTGCCGCCCATGTTTGGGCCGGTGACGATCAGCATCGCCCGCTGATCGTCCAGCGCCAAGTCGTTGGGCACGAACGGCTCGGCGCTGACCTGCTCGACCACGGGATGACGCCCCTGCTCGATCGCCAGGCCCGGCGCATCGCGGAAGCTTGGTCGACACAGATCCAGCTGCCTGGCCCGTTCGGCAAAGCAGGCCAACACGTCGAGCTCGGCGAGCCCGGCGCTGCATTCCTGGAGGGTGTCGAGCGACTCGGTGAGCTCGGTCAGGAGTTGGTCGTAGAGATGCTTCTCACGCTGCAGCGCGCGTTCGCGTGCCGACAGCACCTTGTCCTCGAACGCCTTGAGTTCGGGGGTGATAAAGCGTTCGGCACCCTTGAGCGTCTGGCGGCGGATGTAATCGTCCGGCGCCAGTTCCGATTTGCTGCGGCTGATCTCGATGTAGTAACCGTGTACCCGGTTGTAGCTGACCTTGAGCGTCTCGATGCCGGTGCGCGCCCGCTCGCGTTGTTCGAGATCGATCAGGAACTGGTCGGCGTTCTGCGACAGGTCGCGCAGTTCGTCGAGCGTCTGGTCGTAGCCGGCCGCGAGCACGCCGCCGTCGCGCAGCACGACGGGTGGTGATTCAATGATCGCGCCGTGCAACAGCTCATGGGTCTGCGGATGCTGGCCAATCCGAGAACCGAGCTCTGCGAGGGCCGTGCGCTCGATGTCATTGAGGATGTCATGCAGCCCCGGCAGCAGCCCGAGGCTGTCGCGCAGCACGGCGAGATCACGCGGCCGGGCGCTGCGCAGCGCGATCCGGCCGAGTATCCGTTCGATGTCGCCGATGCCCCGGAGCAGGTCGCGCAGTGCGTCGAGTCGATGACTGTCGAGCAGTGTCGCGACGGCGGCATGGCGCTGACCGACCGCGGTCGGGTCGCGCAGCGGCCGGTTCAGCCAACGCTGCAGTTGCCGGCTGCCCATCGGTGTCGCGGTGGTGTCGAACAGCCCCGCGACGCTGTGCCGGCGCTCTCCGGACGCCGCTTCGACCAGCTCGAGATTCCGTCGGGTGGCGGCGTCGATCACGATCGCGTCGTCGGACTGTTCGACCTTGATGCGGGTGATGTGCGGCAGGGCGCTGCGCTGGGTCTCGCTGACGTATTGCAGCAGTGCCCCGGCCGCGCCCAGCGCCAGCGACAGCCCGGTGCAGCCGAAGCCGTCGAGGTTGGTGGTACCGAACTGCTCGTTGAGCAGGCGCGTCGCGCTGTCGACATCGAAATGCCAGGGTGGACGGCGCGCCACCGGACACGCCGGCGCCGGTTCCGGCGCCGCATCCTCCGCCACCAGTAGCTCGGCCGGCCGCAGCCGCTCCAGTTCGGCGGCGAGCGCCGATCGGTCGCCGGCCTCCTGCACATGGAAGCGGCCGCCGGTGAGGTCCAGCCAGGCCAGTCCATAGCGCCGACCGTCCGACGCCAGCGCGGCCAGCAGTGTTTCCCGGCGCTCTTCGAGCAGCGCCTCGTCGGATACCGTGCCCGGCGTCACGATGCGGACGACCTGGCGCTCGACCGGTCCCTTGCTGGCTGCCGGATCTCCGACCTGCTCGCAGACCGCGACCGACTCGCCCAATCGCACCAGCTTCGCCAGGTAGCTCTCGGCCGCGTGGTAGGGGACGCCCGCCATCGGGATCGGTTCACCGGCGGATTTACCGCGTTGGGTCAGGGTGATATCGAGCAGTTTCGCCGCGCGGCGCGCGTCGTCGTAGAACAGTTCATAGAAGTCGCCCATGCGGTAGAAAACCAGCCGGGTCGGGTGTTCCGCCTTGATTGCCAGGTACTGGCGCATCATCGGCGTATGGGCCGGCGAGCCGGTTTTCTGCGGGTCTGCGGCGACGCTCACTGTCGATCGACGGGTGCTTGAGTGAATCGGGTAGGGGTGCCACTCTAAGGTTGCCGGTGCCGCCAAGTCGACCTTGGTGCAGTGCATCGGGCTCCGGCACGGCAAAAGTCCAGACGCCGCGGGGTTGGCAAGATCTCCCCGATAGCTTCCCCTGTGACTGAATCGTGAGTTTGATCGCCTGGTGCTTTACGGACGGAGCCCGCCTCCGATCAAATCAGCATTCCCTGATATTGGATCGTCGAATGAACCGGGTCAGCCTCGCAATCGCATTGTCGATGGGCGCATTGGCGCTTCTTCTCTGGTGGGTCGTCAACCGGCCCGGCATCGAGCCGCCGTGGCCGACCCAGGTCGCCGGGTTCTCCTTCTCGCCGCAACGCCTCGGCCAGGATCCGGGCGTCGGGCAATACCCCTCGATCGCCGAGATCGACGAGGACCTGGCGCTGCTCGCCGGCGATGCCTACGCGGTGCGCACCTACAGTGTCCAGTCGACGCTGGCGGAGATCCCCCGGCTCGCCGTGGCGCATGGCCTGAATGTGGCGCTTGGGGCATGGCTGACAGGTGATCCGACACACAACGCGACCGAGTTGCAACGACTGTCCGCGGTCTTCCGGGAGAATCACGAGCAGATCGTACGGGTGATCGTCGGGAACGAAACGCTGTTGCGTGAGGATCTGTCGATTGACGAGCTGACCGGCTATCTGAAGGCCGTCAAGCGCGAGGTCTGGGCTCCGGTCAGCACGGCGGAGCCTTGGCATATCTGGCTCGAACACCCGGAACTGGTCGACGCGGTGGATTTCATCGCGGTCCATCTGCTGCCCTACTGGGAGGGCGTCGATGTCGATCGGGCGGTCGACCATGTGCTGCAGCGTTACGGCGAGTTGCGTGCCGCCTACCCGGACAAGCCGATCGTGATCAGCGAGGTGGGGTGGCCGAGCAACGGCCGCACGATCTACGACGCGGTCGCGAGCCCGGCCAACCAGGCCCGTTTCCTGCGACGATTCCTCGCCGCCGCCGAGCGCGAGGATCTCACGTATTACCTGATGGAGGCGTTCGATCAGCCCTGGAAGCACAAGCTGGAGGGCGCGGCCGGCGCGCACTGGGGGGTTTTCGGTCTGGATCGTGAGCCCAAGTTCGCATTCACCTCACCGATCGTTCCGGTCCCGCACTGGACCGCGTTGGCCGCGGTCAGCATCGGCCTGTCGGTACTGGTGCTCGGCCTGCTGCTGCGCGACAGCCAGGGCCTGTCCGCCAGCGGGCGGGGATTTCTCGCGTTGGTCGCCTACGCGATCACGACCTTCGTCGTCTGGCTGCTGTACGACTTCGCCCAGGAGTACATGAGCACCGGCATGCTGATCATAGCCGGGGTGCTGCTGATCAGCGCCCTGGGTGTCGTGCTGGTCCTGCTGGCCGAAGCGCATGAATGGGCCGAAGCGGTCTGGCGCCGGCAGCGTCGTCAGACCACGATGCCGGCCGCCGCCCTCCAGGACCAGCCCAAGGTCTCCATCCATGTGCCTGCCTACAACGAACCACCGGAGATGCTCAAGGCGTCGCTGGACGCGCTGGCGCGGCTCGACTACCCGGACTTCGAGGTCCTGGTGGTCGACAACAACACGCGTGACCCGGCTGTCTGGCAACCGGTGGCCGAGCACTGCGCCGAACTCGGGTCGCGGTTCCGTTTCTTCCATGTCGCGCCCCTCGACGGCTTCAAGGCCGGCGCGCTCAACTTCGCCCTGCGTGAGACCGCCCCCGATGCCGAGGTGGTCGCCGTGATCGATGCCGACTACCGGGTCGAGTCGAACTGGTTGCGCGACCTGGTCCCGCTGTTCGGTGACAGCGATACGGCGATCGTCCAGGCGCCGCAGGACTATCGCGACGGCGGCGAGAGCCTGTTCAAGTCGATGTGCGAGGCCGAGTATCGCGGGTTCTTCCAGATCGGCATGATCACCCGCAACGAGCGTGACGCGATCATCCAGCACGGCACCATGACCATGGTGCGCAAGTCTGCGCTGCACACCGTCAACGGTTGGAGTGAGTGGTGCATCACGGAAGACGCAGAGCTGGGGCTGAAGCTCTTCGAGCAGGGCAAGTCGGCGGTGTACGTCCCGCGCAGCTACGGTCGCGGCCTGATGCCGGATACCTTTCTGGACTTCAAGAAACAGCGATTCCGCTGGGCCTATGGTGCGGTCCTGATACTGCGGGCGCATCTGCTGGAGTTGACAGGGCTGCGCAAGACCGCACTGACCCCCGGTCAGCGTTATCACTTCATCGCCGGCTGGCTGCCGTGGCTGGCGGATGGGCTGAACCTGTTCTTCAACCTCGCGGCGATCGTCTGGACCACCGCGATGATCGTTGCGCCGGACCGCTTTGCCCCGCCGCACCCGATCTTTGTCGCGCTGCCGCTGACGCTGTTCCTG
>JASFVZ010000216.1:0-4910 GCA_050049565.1 Chromatiaceae bacterium
GGGGGCGATGGATGCCGGCAACATGCTGAAGCCGGCACTCGCCCGCGGTGAACTGCACTGCGTCGGCGCGACCACGCTCGACGAATATCGCAAGAACATCGAGAAGGACGCCGCGCTCGAGCGCCGGTTCCAGAAGGTACTGGTCCAGGAGCCGTCGGTCGAGGACACCGTTGCGATCCTGCGTGGCCTCAAGGAGCGCTACGAGGTGCACCACGGCGTCGAGATCACCGACCCGGCAATCGTCGCCGCGGCGACCCTCTCGCACCGTTACATCACCGACCGCCAGTTGCCGGACAAGGCCATCGACCTGATCGATGAGGCCGGATCCCAGATCCGCATGGAGATCGACTCGATGCCGGAGGAGATGGACAGGCTGGATCGACGGCTGGTGCAGCTCAAGATCGAACGCGAGGCGCTGAAGAAGGAATCCGACGAGGCCTCGAAAAAGCGTCTGGCCGCGCTCGAGGAGGACATCGCCGACCTCGAGCGCCAGTTCGCCGATCTCGAGGAGATCTGGAAGTCCGAGAAGGCCGCGGTACAGGGCACGACCCATATCAAGGAATCGCTGGAGCAGGCACGGCTCGAGTTCGAGACCGCACGCCGGGCCGGCGACCTGCAGCGGATGTCCGAGCTGCAGTATGGCCGGATCCCGGAGCTCGAGCGGCAGCTCGCCATGGCGAGCCAGGCCGAGCTGCAGGAGACCCAACTGCTGCGCAACAACGTGACCGACGAGGAGATCGCCAGCGTTGTCTCGAAGTGGACCGGCATTCCGGTCTCCAAGATGCTCGAGGGTGAAAAGGACAAGCTGCTGCGCATGGAAGAGGCGCTCAGTCGGCGCGTGGTCGGCCAGGCCGAGGCGGTCGGTGCCGTGTCCAACGCGATTCGTCGTTCACGGGCGGGCCTGGCGGATCCGAATCGGCCCAACGGCTCTTTCCTGTTCCTCGGCCCGACCGGTGTCGGCAAGACCGAGCTGTGCAAGGCCCTGGCCGAATTCCTGTTCGACACCGAAGAGGCGATGGTCCGGATCGATATGTCCGAGTTCATGGAGAAGCACTCGGTCGCCCGGCTGATCGGTGCACCACCCGGCTACGTCGGCTACGAGGAGGGCGGCTACCTGACCGAGGCGGTTCGGCGTCGGCCGTATAGCGTCATCCTGATGGACGAGGTGGAAAAGGCCCACCCCGATGTCTTCAACGTGCTGTTGCAGGTGCTCGATGACGGTCGCCTGACCGACGGGCAGGGGCGCACGGTCGACTTCCGCAATACGGTGATCGTGATGACCTCGAACCTGGGTTCGGATCTGATTCAGACCATGGCGACCGAGGAACGCTATGCCGATATGAAAGCGGCAGTCATGGAGGTCGTAGGCCAGCATTTCCGGCCCGAGTTCATCAACCGGGTCGATGAGGCGGTGGTGTTTCATCCGCTCGGTCGAGAGCAGATCCGTGCGATCACCGAGATCCAGGTCGATTACCTGCGCAAGCGCCTCGCGGAGCGCGACATGGGGCTCGAGGTCAGCCATGGTGCGCTCGATCGTCTCGGCGAGGCCGGCTTCGATCCGGTCTATGGTGCGCGGCCGCTCAAACGGGCGATCCAGCAGCAGCTCGAGAATCCGTTGGCACAGGAGATCCTCGCCAGCGTGTTCGGTCCGGGCGATGTCATTCACGTCAACGTGGACAGCGACGGGCTGACCTTCTCGCGCGGCAGCAATGTCGACGTGGACGAAGAGGGCGCGGTCATCGAGGGCGAACTTATCGACTGAACCGGGGCCGTTGCGGCGCGGGCCGCGTTCGCTCGCGACCGGCCGCGGGTCCGTCATTGGATGCGGGCGGGTCAGAGCATTGCGAACACCCCGCCACGGCGCGGGTCGCCGGCGCCGGTGAACCGGCGACCATCCCAGCAGACCGTATGGGTCCCGCCGAAGTAGAGGTTGTGATCGGACCAGAGGCGATGATCGGGGTAGCTGCGGGTCAATGCGGCCAGGCTCTCTGCGCTGAATCCAGGTTCGATGTCCAGTCGCCCTCGCTCGACGTGGACGCGCGGCGCTGCGACCGCCTGGTCGGGGGTCATCCGGAAGTCGATCAGGTTGCTCAACGTCTGCAGAATCGCCGTCCGCAGGCGGTTGGAACCGCCAGACCCGATCGCGATCAAGTGGCCGTCATCCTCGGCGAGGGTCGGCGCCATCATCGAGCTGACCCGCACATCGGTCGGCCAGCGATTGAACCCGTCCGGGTTGAGGTCCTCCTCGCCCAGCATGTTGTTGAGCATCACGCCGGTGTCCGGCAGCAGGTGCCCGCTGCCCTCGCCGTTCGACAGGGTGAGAGAGGCGCTGTTGCCCTCGGCGTCGATCGTGCTGATCTGCGTGGTCCCGCGGTTGTTGGTCGGGTGTTTCGCCACTGTGTCGAGAAAATCCTGCAGCAGGGTGCTGTGGTGGGTCGACCTTGCCAGCAGGCCGTCAAGTCGGGCGACGTTCGTCTGGGCCATGATCTCGGCCAGTGGCAGCAGGTGGGCGGGATGCCCGAAACCGTCGGCCGCGATGGCCTGCCCATCGAGCGCCATCAGCGCGAAGCTGATCAGGGTGCCGCCGGAAGAGGGTGCCGGATTGGTGATCACATCGTAACCCCGGTAACGCTGCACCAGCGGGCGGCGCTCTATCACGCGGTAGCTCCGCAGGTCGTCGTGGGTCAGGTGGCCACCGTGTTCGGCGCACAGACGGACCAGGCGATCCGCCAGTTCGCCGGCGTAGAAGGGATGGTCGCCCTCGTTGGCCAACCAGTCGAGCGTATCGGCGAGCTGCGGCTGATGGAACAGGGCGCCGGCGCCATGCAGGGCCTCGCCGCCGTAGAGCGAGGCGGCGGCGGGCGTCGCCCGATAGATGGGGCCGACGATGCTGAAGATGTAGGCCTGCAAGGCATTGACCGCGACGCCGTTGCGGGCGTACTCGATGGCCGGCGCCACGATTTCGGCGAGTGGCAGACTGCCGAGCAGCGCGTGGCAGTGCACCAGGCCACGGACGGTTCCCGGGGTGGCAATGGCCGCCGCGCCGATATGGAACTCCTGCTGCGCGGTGCCGAAATCGGCCATGATCGGGTAGAACTCGCAGTCGACCGCCGGGCGCCTGCGGCGCGGCGTCTGCACGAAGAAATCATGTAGCTGCGGCTGTTCACCGGGCCGTCGACTGAGCAGGAAGCCGCCGCCGCCAAGTGATGTCAACACAGGCTCCACGACGCACGCCGCGGCGAGTGCCGCCAACGCCGCATCGAAGGCGTTGCCGCCGAGCTCGTACATCCTTATGCCCGCTTCGGCGGTGCTCGGGTGACCTGCAGCGATTGCGCCGCTCATAGGGAACCGGCCTTGAACATGACGCCATAGTATGCCGCGGCTTGGGTCCGGCTCCGAGGATCACTCATCGTTCTGAAGAACAGCCAATCTACGAGATAGGTCACCAGTTTGCTGAAACGAAAAAGCGCGCCCGAAGGCGCGCTGTTCGTCAGTTCTTCGCTTGCCGTTATTTGGCGTCGGCCTCTTTGCCGTCCGACTTGCTCGAAGTCGAGGTGCTCGGATAGGGGTAGCTGCCGTAATACGGGGCATAGCCGTAGCCGCCGTAGTACGGGGCATAGCCATACCCGCCGTAGTACGGGTAGCCGCCCCAGCCGCCGTAGTAGGGATAGCCGCCCCAGCCGCCGGGATAGCCGCCCCAGCCCCAGGGGCTGCCCCAGCCACTGTTCCAGCCACCCCAGTTCCAGGGACCGCCACCCCAGCCGCCCCAGAAAGCGCTGGCACTTGAAGCCATGGTGATTGCAGCGGCACCGGCGATGCCAACCAGCAGTCTGCGCGCTTTACGCATCAGTTGTGTCCTCCCGTTAGGAATTCGCGCTCAAAACTCTGCCCGCACACGAACCCCCGCGGGCAAAGGTCGATTGCCTGCAGGCGAATCCGACACCTGGGTGTGGGTCCTTACGCCGCGGGATGGCTGCCGTTACAGACTCAGTCTGAAGCGGCGTGCCGGGCAGCCGGAATATAATCGTTTCCGGCACTGGATTTGTAGCTGACAGCTGTTGGACGCTGTCGATGCTGTTTTAGAAGTCGCTGGCACTGCCGCAGACTGAAGTCGATCTCGTAGTGGCGCGAAAGGTGTTCCTGAAGCAGCTTGCCCTGCCACTTCTTGCCATCGAGCCCATAGACCGACGGCGGCTTGGTCAACTCCAGTTGCAACCTTTGCCATTCATCGCTCGATAGCTTGGGCGGGCGGCCGGGACTGGTCTCGTCGATCAACCCCTCCAGGCCGTTGTCGACGAACCGTTTGCGCCAGCGTTCCAGCGTCCGCGTGTGCTCACCCAGCCATTCCGCGACCTGGTTGGGTCGATGGCCCTCAGCGATCAGCAGCACGCACAGCGCCCGATAGCAGAAGCGCTGATCACGAGAACCGCTGACATGCTGTCGCACTGCATTGCGCAGCTTCGCGATTTCCGATGCTTCCATTTGTTCATTCCCCGGGGTACGAGCGCACCCTTTGGGTTTCTGTCAGACGCAGTATTAACAAAACTGGATCGCGATCTGGACCAAAACTGGCCATCAGTTGACCCCGGTCAGGAAAACCGCTCGCGGCGAAGGGAGATCGGTCAAACAGTGAAGTGGTGCGCTTAACTTTGGCTAAGTTGTCGCCAAGGCTGGTTTTTTTTGCCGGCTCATCGTAACCGGGGGGCCGGCCCGGTCGTGAAGTGCAAGGTATCGCTCAGTCGGTAGACCGCGTGGCCGGGGTATCACCGGACGCTGATCCGGCGGCCGGGTCACCGGTTGCTTCCTCGGCGGCATATTTCAGGCGCTGGGCCTTCTTCTTCTCAACCAGCTCGATGTACTCCTTCGGCGTCATCGACGCGCCCGTCTCGGGACGTTTGGTCGGCAGGTAG
>JASFVZ010000022.1:0-10426 GCA_050049565.1 Chromatiaceae bacterium
CCCTGTTCGCGTATCAGCAGTGGTTGATTCGGGACCGGCAGCGGGCCGCCTGTTTCAAGGCGTTCCTCAACAATCACTTCGTCGGCATGGTCGTGTTCGTCGGACTTGCGGTCGATTACCTGGTGTTGGCGGCCTGATGGCGTTGCTGCGCTGGGTGCTCTGGCCGGTGCTGTTGGCACCCGCGGTCTGGTGGGCCTGGCACGCCTTGCATGCCCCACCCCCCGGCCTGACGTTGGACAACGGCGCCCGGTTGGAATGGGTCGATTGCTGGTTCGACAAGCCGCTATGGCGGCCACTGCATTGTGGACGCTTTTTCACAGCGCCGGAGCCCGGTGCGACACCGGAGCGGTTCGCGCTGCCGGTCATCTATATCCCGCGACCGGCCTGGTCGCTCGACGCAGTGCCGGTGCAGTACATCGCCGGCGGGCCGGGCGGTTCGGCGTGGCTCGAGCCTGACGAGATCGGTTTCTGGCTCGACTGGGTCGATGCAACGGCCTGGCCCGGCAGCCTGGTGTTGTACGACCAGCGCGGGGTCGGCCTGTCGGAGCCGGCGCTGCAATGTCCCGAGCTGCAGGTCCTGCGCCGTGAATTGCTGCCGCTGCCGCTGCCCAGCGAAGAGGCGTACCGGCGGGTGCGCGACGCCACCCGTGCCTGCCATGACCGGTTGCTCGGTGACGGCCTCGACCTGGCGCGCTTTACGACCAGCAAAAATGCCGCCGACGCGGTCGATCTGATGCGCACGCTGGGCTATGACCAGTGGGATGTCTACGGCGTGTCCTACGGCACGCGGGTCGCCCTGGAGATGCTCCGAGTCGCCCCGCAAGCGCTGCGCGCGGCGGTGCTCGATTCACCCTATCCGCCCCAGGTCAATGCCGAGCTGAGCGACCCCTGGCTGTTGCAACGTTCGTTCGAACTGTTCAGCCGAATCTGTGAGCTTGCCGGGCGTTGCAACGACAGCCCGGCCGCCTTGAGCCAGTCGCTCGACGACGCGCTCGCGCGGGTCGAACAGGAACTGCTGCGCCTGAGCGTCCGCGATCCGGCCAACGGTCGCGATATCGCCGTGGTCTACGATCACGAGGACCTGGCCTGGCTGTTGTTCGAGGCGATGTATCAATGGGACACCCTGCCGGGTCTGCCCGAGAGCGTCGGTGCGCTGGTCGAGGGTCGGCTCGACAGCGCGATGCGGCGCCTGATTCAGGACAGCGTCGAGACCCTTCTCGACGATACCATCAGCGATCCGGTCGCGAGCTCGGTCGACTGTCACGACGCGGGGCCGGTGGATCTGCGTGACTACCGCCGGGAACTCGACCGTTACCCGCGGATCGCCGGGATCAAGCGCCATGACTGGCATTACAGTCCGTGCCGCTACTGGCGTTCCGGCGAGGCGCCGCAGGCATTTCGCGAGCCGGTCTCGGCCGCGGTGCCGACCCTGTTGCTGGCCGGCGAGTTCGACCCGGTTACGCCGCCCGAATGGGCGGAGATCGCGGCCGAGACGCTGAGCGGATCGTACGTCTTCACCTTTCCGGCGGTCGGTCACGGTGTACTCGACAGCCACGTCTGCGCCGCCGACCTGGTGCGTGCGTTCTTCGAGGATCCGCTCAGCCCGCGGCCGCCGGACTGCCTCGCGAGGCTCTGAATCGGTACGGCTGCCGCCGGCTCATGGCTTTCCCGGGCTTGATTATGGGGTCCGGGTAGGCTAAAAACCGCGGCCTCGCCTGATATCTTCGGAGCTAATCAAACATGACGGTCGAACTGCCAGACGGTTACGAGCCCACGCCGGAAGAGGACTACATGAATCCTCAACAGCTCGAGTATTTTCGCCGGCAGCTGCTCAAGTGGCGCGGCGATCTGATGACCGAGGCTCAGGAGACCCTCGACAACCTGCGCGACAAGTCGTACCAGGAAGTAGGCGACGAGGCCGACCGGGCCAGCCGCGAGAGTGAACACGGACTCGAACTGCGCACCCGCGACCGCTATCGCAAACTGCAGCGCAAGATCGAGCAGGCCCTGGAGCGGATCGAAGACGGCACCTACGGCTACTGCGAGGACACCGGCGAACCGATCGGGGTCATGCGCCTGAAGGCGCGGCCCATCGCCACCCTGACGATCGATGCACAGGAGCGTCGCGAAATGAAGGAGCGGGTCCTCGCCGACCGCTGATCGGCCGCTTTATCGGTCATTCAACCCGCCGCTACCGGGCTGCGGCGTGCGCGCCACCACCCACACCTGCACTGTCGATGCGCCTGCCGCGCGCAAAGCGCGGCTCAAAGCCTCCGCCGTCGCGCCGGTCGTCATGACATCGTCGATGATCGCGACGCGCGGTGGCGCTGGTCCGCGCGCGACGAAGGCGCCGCGCACATTGCCGCGCCGTGCCGCCCTTGAGAGCCCGCGCTGGGTCTCGGCCCCACCCGGTCGGACAGCGATACCCCGGGCGACCGGAATCCCCATTGCGTTCCCGATCACCCGGGCGATCTCGGCGGCCTGATTGAAACCGCGCTGGCGCAGCCGATCGGGCGGCATGGGTACCGGAACGATCAGCTCCGGCCAGGCAGGCAAGGCGCCGCGTGCGTCATCGAGCGCCTCGAGCAGGCAGTGCCCGAGTGGTCGGGCCAGTTCCAGCCCCTCCCGGTACTTCAGCGCTGCGATCAGGTCATCGGTCGGTGGCGCATAGCGCAGTGCCGCGACCGTTTGAACGAAGCTCGGTGGTCGGGCCTGGCAGGTCGCGCAGGTCAGGTCGGGGGAGGGCGCTCCCGGCAGGGGCAGGGCGCAGATACGGCACGCGGTGCCGACTCCTGGCAGGTCGGTTCGACAATCGTCGCACAGACCGTTGGCGATGGCGCCGCAAAGCGCACACCGCTCGCCCAATATTTGTGCAGAAAGTGACCAGATGTTAACCAAACCAAGTCCCTTTGGTTGACAGCCTGCGGGCGCCGCCTAAGATGACAGGCTTTCCCGACGCGCTATGTAGTTTCCCGAAAATGGACCCGGTCGACAACGGCGCTGCGCGTTTGGTCAGCGGGCGCTCGTCGCGTTTCGCGGCGATGCAGCTGGATATCGGCAATCTGGTCAGTATGTGCCTGCCGCCGTTGCCGGTGCTCTGGTTCGGTGGATCCATGCTGGTCTATGCGCTGCACCGCCACCATCCCAATCCACGCGTCGGTCGATACACGCAACAGGCCGCTTACCGCTTCTACGGGGTGATGGGCGCGATCATTCCGATCGGGACCTTCTTTCCCGGCCGGGGCATCACGCCGTGGCTGATTGCCTGGGGCATCGGTCTTGCGGTCATCGTGCCCTGGTCGATCTGGGCGATCGTGCGGATTCGTCGCGAGGACTGGCCCGATATCGAACTACCGGCTGAAGCTACCGTTGAGGAATCTGCACATGAGCGTTGAGCCATCACGGCATGACTGGGAGATCGACGAGATCGAGGCGCTGTTTGCGCTGCCGTTCAACGATCTGGTGTTTCGCGCCCAGTCGGTGCACCGGGCACACTTCGATCCCAATGAGATCCAGGTCAGCACCCTGCTGTCGATCAAGACCGGGGCCTGCGCCGAGGACTGTGCCTACTGCTCGCAGAGTGCGCGCCATGACACCGGCCTGGAGCGTGAGCGTCTGCTGCCGCTGGACGAGGTGTTGGCGGCCGCCGAGGCGGCCCGGGACAGCGGCGCAACCCGCTTCTGCATGGGTGCCGCCTGGCGCAATCCGACCGATAAGAACCTGGATCGGGTGATCGAGATGATCGAGGCCGTGCGTGGCCTGGGTCTCGAGACCTGCGTCACGCTCGGCATGCTCAGCGAGCCGCAGGCGCACCGTCTGCGCGACGCCGGTCTCGACTACTACAACCACAATCTGGACACCTCACCGGAGTTCTACGGCAACGTGATCAGCACCCGCACCTTCGAGGATCGCCTCGAAACCCTGCGCAACGTGCGCGAGGCCGGGATCAACGTCTGCTCCGGTGGCATCCTCGGTATGGGCGAAGCCGGGCACGATCGCGCGCGCATGCTGCAGGAGCTTGCCAACCTGCCGCAGCACCCGGAGTCGGTCCCGATCAACATGTTGGTGCAGGTCGAGGGTACGCCGCTGCACGGGATCGATCGGCTCGATCCGCTGGTGTTCGTGCGCAGCATCGCGGTCGCACGAATCCTGATGCCGCGCAGTTACGTGCGCCTGTCGGCCGGTCGGACCGAAATGAACGACCAGACCCAGGCCCTGTGCTTCCTCGCCGGTGCCAACTCGGTCTTCTACGGCGAGCGGCTGCTGACCACGGACAATCCGGCCGCGGAACGGGACCGTGCGCTGTTTCAGCGCCTTGGTCTGCGTATCCAGGCGTCGGCGCTGGAGGCCGACCGGGCGGCGTGCTGTGGCTCCGGGGCCTGAACCGCGTGCTGACACCGTCACGCCTGGGTTGCTGCTGAGGGCCCCATAGGGTGTGGGATCTGCAGGCCGGACTGGAGCGGCGCAGGGCCGAAGGTCTCTATCGGGAGCGACGGGTCACGGACGGGCCGCAGGGTCCCGAGATGCTGGTCGACGGACGTCGGCTGCTGACCTTCTGTTCGAATGACTACCTCGGCCTGGCCGGCGACCGGCGGATCGCTGAGGCGATGCGCCGGGCGATCGATCACTACGGTGTCGGCGCCGGCGCCGCCCACCTGGTGAACGGCCACAGCCATGCTCACCAGGCACTGGAAGAGGAGCTCGCCGACTTCGCCGACCGCGAACGCGCGTTGCTGTTCTCGACCGGTTACATGGCCAACCTCGGTGTGATCAGCGCGTTGGTCGGGCGTCGCGACACCGTGTTCGAAGACCGGCTCAACCATGCGTCGCTGATCGACGGGGCCCTGTTGTCGAGAGCCCGGCTGCAACGCTACCCGCATTGCGACCCTGACCGGCTCGGCCAGATGCTCGGTGCGGCACAGGGCCATCGCCTGGTCGTCACCGATGGGGTGTTCAGCATGGACGGCGATGTCGCGCCGCTGCCGGCGCTGGCCGAGCAGGCCGACCGACACTCAGCCCTGCTGATGGTCGATGACGCCCATGGCTTTGGCGTTTCGGGGCCGGACGGTCGCGGCAGTGTCGCCGCGGCCGGGCTTGCGGCCGATCAGGTGCCCGTCCTGGTCGGGACCCTGGGCAAGGCGCTCGGCACGGCTGGTGCTTTCGTTGCCGGCGATCGGGCGCTGATCGAGACCCTGGTTCAACACGCACGACCCTATGTCTATACGACCGCGATGCCGCCGGCGCTCGCCGAGGCGACCCGCGCGGGCCTGCGGATCTGTCGAGCGGAGGACTGGCGCCGCGAACGCCTTGGCGGCCTGATCGCCCGCTTCCGCGCCGGCGCGATGCGCCTCGGCTTGCAGCTGATGCCGTCGACCACGCCGATCCAGCCCCTGCTTGTCGGCGATGCGGCACTGGCGACCCGCTGGAGCCAGGCGCTGCAACGCCAGGGCATCCTGGTCACTGCGATTCGACCGCCGACCGTGCCGCAGGGCAGCGCGCGTCTGCGAATTACGCTGTCCGCTGCCCATACCAACCCCCAGCTCGACGCCTTGCTGGCCGTGCTCGAAGAGACCGCCGAGGCGTTGCGGCCATGAGTCTGCACTGCGAACGCGTCGGTGACGGGCCGGACGTGGTCATGCTGCACGGCTGGGGGATGAACCTCGGTCTCTGGGATCCGCTCCGCACGGCCTGGGCGGCGCGGTACCGGCTGCATCTGATCGAGTTGCCGGGACACGGTCTCAGCGCCGAACCGGAGGCCGCCGAGCAATGGGTCGAGGCCTGTCTGGCGGCGGCACCCGGGTCGGCCCACTGGGTCGGTTGGTCGCTTGGCGGGCAGTTGGCGTTGCAGGCGGCCCTGGCGCGGCCGGACAGGGTGGCAGGCCTGAGTCTTGTGGCGACGACGCCGCGTTTCGTACGCGCAGCGGACTGGCCGATCGCGATGCCGGCGGGCACGTTTTCCGGGTTTGCCGAGGCGCTTGCCGCGCAGCCCGACGAGACGCTGAAGCGCTTCCTGGCGCTGCAGGTGCGCGGTGCCGAGGCGGCGCGCGAGACCCTGCAACGGCTGCGTCGCGCCGCGGCCCGACGGCCGGGCCCGCGGCCTGCGGCCCTGCGCCAGGGCCTGGACCTGCTCGGCAACACGGACCTGCGCGCCCGGCTGAGCCGGGTCCGTTGCCCGCAGACCTGGCTGTTCGGCGCACGTGACACCCTGGTACCGGCTGGGGTGGCCGACTGGGTCGGTGACCGGGTGCCCGATGCGCGGGTCCACTGCATCGCAGGTGCCGGCCACGCGCCTTTCCTGTCGCACCCCGAACCGAGCATGCGCTGGCTGGAGGAATCGATCGATGGCGAATGAGGCCGGGCCGCAACGGCTGGATAAGCGACAGGCCAGGCGGCAGTTCGAAAAGGCCGCGCAAGGCTACGATGACATCGCGGTGTTGCAGCATGAGATCGGCCGCCGGATGTGCGAGCGCCTTGGGTACATGCGAGCGGATCCGGCACGGATTCTGGACCTCGGCTGCGGCACCGGAAAATCGACTGCGGTGCTGCTCAGACAGTTCCCGAAGGCACAGCTGCTGGCCATGGACTTTGCCCTGCCGATGCTCGAGCAGGCGCGACGGCGCGGACGCTGGCTGCGGCGGCCGCGGTGTCTCTGCGGCGATATCGACGGTTTGCCCCTGGCCGATGGATCCATCGACCTGGTCTTCGCCAATGCGGCGCTGCAATGGAGCGCCGATCCGCAGGCCGCGCTCAACGACATCGCGCGGGTACTGCGCCCGGGCGGTCTGGTGATCTTCTCCAGCTTCGGGCCGGATACCCTGCACGAGCTGCGCGCCGCCTGGGCCGACGTCGATCGTGCAGTCCGGGTCCACGGCTTCATCGACATGCACGATTATGGCGACATGCTGGTGCGCGCCGGATTGGCCGACCCGGTGATGGACGTCGAGCGCATGACCCTGACCTATCAGGACCCGATGACCCTGATGCGCGAGATCAAGGCGATCGGAGCGACCAATGCGCTGCCGCAACGCGCCCGCGGCCTGTTGGGTCGGCGGCGTCTCGCAGCGGTCTGTGCCGCCTATGAAAAGTACCGCCGTGCCGACGGGACCCTGCCGGCCAGCTATGAGGTCGTCCACGGTCACGCCTGGGCGCCGCTGCAACGCCGGGTCGACGGCGAGACGCGGATCGCGATCGATGCGCTGAAACGCCGCTGATGCAAGGCCTGTTTGTCACCGGCACCGACACCGGATGCGGCAAGACCCGGGTCGCGGTTGCGCTGATCGCCTCCCTCCGAAGGCGCGGTCTGTCGGTCGCGGGCTTCAAACCGGTGGCGGCCGGCGCACAGCGGCACGACGGCTTATTGAAGAATGACGATGCAATGGCGCTTTTGCGGGTGAGCAGCCCCGGGCTTTCCTATGCCGAGGTCAATCCATTCTGTTTCGAAGAGCCGGTCTCCCCGCACATTGCCGCCGCGGCTGGCAGCCGGACGGTTTCGCTCGCGGAGATCGCGGACCGTCTGCAGTCGCTGTGCCTGCGGCACGATCTCGTGGTCGTCGAGGGCGCCGGAGGTTGGCGGGTGCCGCTCGGGCCCGAGCTCGACATCGAGGCGCTGGCGGTCGGCCTGAAGCTGCCCATTCTGCTGGTCGTCGGTCTTCGTCTGGGTTGCCTCAATCACGCCCAACTGAGCGAGCAGGCCATAGAGGCCAGCGGGGCGCCGCTGCTCGGATGGGTCGGCAGTGAAGTCGACCCGCAGATGCCGCGTCGTCGGGAGAACCTGGACACCCTGAAGGAACGTCTGCACTCGCCGGGGCTGGGCGTGCTGCCTTTCCGGGCAGAGCTGGACAAGCATCTGACAGGCGATTTTCTGGATCTGGACGCGCTGCTGAAAAGACTGTCGACGGCCGGCTAAACTCCGGTGATCGTCTGGCACGGGATCGGCCGGAGTGCATTGAGAAAAGTAGAATATTAGTTAATGCAAATACCATAAGCAGTTTTTTTACTGATCCACGTCAAATTTGTTTGGCCCGGTTTGTCGCGCGCGATATGGTGTACGGCGCAAAAACGCAGTTTCGCAGTGGGATATCGGGTATCGCGTGCCGTGGCAACACCGCGCTGCGCATAAGGAGATCGGCATGGTGACCGCTGATCGATGCTCACAGACCGATATGCAGCGGTTGGTGATACGACCGAACCAATCGCTCAGCTGGCGACAGTCGATGGTGTTTCTCGGCGCGATCGCGGTACCGCTGGTCATCGTTTCGGGGGTGCTTGCGGCGCGCGGGTTCTGGATGATCCTGCCGTTTGCCGGCCTCGAAATCGCAGTGCTGTTCGGCTGCATGTATTTGGTATCGCACGCCTGTCGACGCCGCCAGGTGGTCTCCGTGGGAGGCAACACGGTGACCGTCGAAAAGGGTCGTGAGCGAGGGCGCCACGCGGCCTCGGGCGGGCCGGACCTTCGGGTCGAGTTCGCCCGCGAGTGGGCCCGGGTGGAACTGGCGCCGGCCGTGAAGCGCTGGCACCCGCGCCGGCTATGGATCGGGGCCTCCGGGCGCCGGGTCGAGATCGGCGAGTTCCTCATCGACGAGGAGAAGGCCGCGCTGGCAGCGCAACTCAAACGGCTGCTGGTGGCCGCCTAAACGCCCGACCAGGGCGACGCAAAATGGTACGCGCCAGGACGGCGCCGACGAAACATTGATGCACCAAATTTGGGGGATCGACGCAGTGAGAAGACCTATCACCCTCGCCGGACTCACGGCGGTATTGTCAACGGTCGGTTGGGCCCAGGTGCATGCCGACTGGGCGTTGAACATGCGCCCGGGCGTGACCGAAACCAGTCAGAGCGTCTACGACCTGCACATGACGATCTTCTGGGTCTGCTGCGCGATCGGCGTGGTCGTGTTCGGCGCGATGATCTACTCGATCGTCAAGCACCGAAAGTCCAAAGGTGCCGTTGCTGCCCAGTTCCACGAAAGCACGACGATGGAGATCCTCTGGACCATCGTGCCGATCGTGATCCTGGTCAGCATGGCCGTGCCGGCGACCCGCACCCTGCTGGCAATGGAGGACACCAGCAACGCCGACATAACGATCAAGGTGACCGGTCTGCAATGGCGTTGGAAATACGACTATGTCGACGGTGACGCCGAGGGGATTTCGTTCATCAGTTCCCTGCATCCCAAACACAACGAGGCCCGACTGCTTGGGGCGGACGCCGACCTGAGCCAGTTTGGCGACCAGTACCTGCTCGACGTCGACAATCCGCTGGTCATCCCGACCGGGGTCAAGGTGCGCTTCCTGCTGACCGCCGCCGACGTCATTCATGCCTGGTGGGTTCCGGATCTCGGCTGGAAGAAGGATGCGATCCCCGGTTTCATCAACGAGGCCTGGACCCAGGTCGACGAGCCGGGCGTGTACCGCGGCCAGTGCGCGGAGTTGTGCGGCAAGGATCACGGCTTCATGCCGATCGTCGTCGTCGCCAAGGCGCCGGATGACTATGCCAGGTGGATTCAAGAGCAGAAGGGTGTGGCCGCACAGGCGGCCGCCGCAGTCGACCGGGAGTGGTCGATGGATGAGCTGATGGCAAAGGGCGAACAGGTGTACAACACCAACTGTGCAGCCTGCCATCAGGCCAATGGGCTCGGCCTGGCACCGACCTTCCCGGCGATTGCCGGCAGTGCGATCGCAACCGGTGATATCGAGGCCCATCTCGCACTGGTTCTCGACGGCAAGCCAGGCACCGCGATGGCCGCTTACCGCAACGTGCTGAACGATGCCGACCTCGCCGCCGTCCTGACCTACCAGCGTAACTCCTGGGGTAACGCTGCCGGCCTTATACAACCCGCTGCCGTCCAGGCAGCCCGATAAGTCGTTATCCGGGGAGTCTCTGACCTATGAGTACCGCTACAGCTGCACCAGCAGAACACCATGATCACGGTCCAGCGAAGGGCCTGATGCGTTGGGTCACGACCACCAACCACAAAGACATCGGCACGCTCTACCTGTTGTTTGCGCTGGTGATGTTCTTCGTCGGTGGCGCGATGGCCATGGTGATACGCGCCGAGTTGTTCCAGCCGGGCCTGCAGGTCGTCGATCCGCTGTTCTTCAATTCGATGACCACCGTGCACGCGCTGGTGATGATCTTCGGGGCAGTGATGCCGGCATTCACCGGCCTGGCCAACTGGCTGATCCCGATGATGATCGGTGCGCCGGACATGGCGTTGCCGCGAATGAACAACTTCTCGTTCTGGATCCTGCCGTTCGCCTTCACCCTGCTGCTGTCGACCTTCTTCATGGCGGGCGGCGGCCCGGCTTCAGGCTGGACCCTGTACCCGCCGCTGTCGCTGCAGATGGGCGATGGCTTTCCGTTCATGATCTTCGCGATCCACCTGGCCGGTATCTCGTCGATCATGGGATCGATCAACGTCGTCGT
>JASFVZ010000023.1:0-10414 GCA_050049565.1 Chromatiaceae bacterium
GGCGAAACGGGTCAGGATGTCGCGCAGACGGGCGCGTTCCACCTCGTCTTCGATCTTCTGCGAGACGCCGACGTTGGTGACGTTGGGCATGAACACCATGTAGCGTGACGGTATCGAAATGTTGGTGGTCAGACGCGCGCCCTTGGTCCCGATCGGATCCTTGACGACCTGAACGATCACCTCCCCGCCCTCGCGGACCAGGTCCGCGATCTGGTCCGACTTTTGTTCGTCCTCGGTATGGATATCCGATGCGTGCAGAAAAGCGGCGCGCTCGAGCCCGGCGTCGACGAACGCCGCCTGCATACCCGGCAGTACCCGGCAGACCTTGCCCTTGTAGATGTTGCCGACCAGACCGCGCCTCGCGGTGCGCTCGATCATGATCTCCTGGACCACGCCGTTCTCGATGACCGCGACCCGGGTCTCTGGCGGGGTCACGTTGATCAGGATTTCTTCGCTCATGCGGGCAGTCTACACAGCATCGCCATGCTCAATCGGGCAATGGATACCCACGTCGCGCAGGAGGGCGAGGGTCTCGAAGATCGGCAGCCCCATGATCCCCGAGTAGCTGCCCTCGATGTGTTGGACAAATGCCGCGCCGAGGCCCTGGATCGCATAGCTGCCCGCCTTGTCGGCGGCTTCGCCGACCGCCCAGTAGGCGGCGGCCTGGCCGGTCGTAAGCTCCCGGAAGGTGACCTGGCTGATGCTCAGCGCAAACCGGTCTTCACGGCCCGGGGCGATCAGCGCCACGCCGGTCAATACCTCATGGGTGCGGCCGGACAGGGCCATCAGGGTATCGATCGCCGCCTCGCGGTCTGCCGGCTTGCCAAAGATCTGCCGGTCCAGGACGACCGCGGTGTCCGAGCCGATGATCGCGGCGTCCGGATATTGCGTACGCACGGCATGTGCCTTGGCCAGGGCGAGGCGGCGCACATGGTCGGCCGGGCCTTCGCCGGGGTCGACCGCCTCGTCGACCTCGCTGGACGCCGCCTGAAACGGGATGCCGACCTGCTCGAGCAGTGCCGCGCGCCGCGGGGAGCGTGAAGCAAGGATCAGCATCGGGGTGCCCGCTCAAGCGGGCCGGCGGATGGCGGTTGGGAGAGGCGCATGGTCATGCTCGATGATAGGGATGGTTGCGCAGCAGACTCCAGGCGCGATAGATCTGCTCGGCGACGACGACACGCACCAGCGGGTGCGGCAGTGTCAACGGAGACAGCGACCATTGCAGCTCCGCGGCTTTGCGTGCCGGTTCGGCGAGCCCCTCGGGCCCGCCAACCAAGAGTGCCACGTCGCGGCCGGCGGCCAGCCAGCGCTCGAGTTCGCCGGCGAGTTGCTCGGTCGACCAGCCGCGGCCCTGCACTTCGAGCGCGATCACCAGGGCGCGCTTGGGGACGGCTGCCAGCATGCGCGTGGTTTCATCGCGTTGCAGTCTCGCGACGTCAGCGTTCTTGCCACGGCGACCGGCCGGAATCTGGACCAGCCTGATCCGGCATTCGCCGTTCAGGCGCTTGGCATACTCGGCGTAGCCCTGTTCGACCCAGCCGGGCATCCTGTCGCCGATCGTGATGAGGTGAATCAGCACGAGGCGTCAGACGTGACTACTTGACGCCGCGTTCCTTGCTGACCTTTTCGGCCGCGACCGGGTCGACGGTCCAGAGTCGCTCGAGCTGGTAGAAGTCCCGAACCTTGGGTTGCATGATGTGCACGACGACCCCGTTGAGGTCGATCAGGGCCCATTCGCCTTCCTGCAGCCCTTCGGTGCCGATCGGTGGTTGTCCGGCCTGCTTGGCCTGAAATGCGACCGATTCCGCGGTGGATTTGACGTGTCGGTCGGAGTTGCCGGAGGCGATGATGAAGAAGTCGGTAATGCTGGTCTTGCCGCGAACGTCCAACGTCGTGATATCCGACGCTTTCATGTCCTCGAGGGTCGTGACGACGAGGTCACGGAGTTCTTCTGCCTGCATTCGGTAGCCTGGAAGCTGCTCGTTGAGACTCAATGATAACCCAGCTCCGACCTGCTGCATGCCCGAATCCGTGCGGCGTCAGCGATAGAGGTCGTACTGCCGTATCAGCTGCAACACCGGGTCGGGGACCAGGAAATCGATCGAGCGCTGCGCGGCGCGGCGGTGGCGGATGTCGCTCGACGAGATGCCGAGCTGGGTCACCGGGCAGCGAACGATCTGCCCCGGCCGGGTGGGATCCAGGCACGGCACCCGGTGTGCCTCGTAGAGCGGCCGGACAGCGGCGGCCACCCCGGCGTCCGGCCGCGTCAGGATCGCAAGATTGGCCATCGCCAGGATCGTTTCCGGTTCGTGCCAGCGGTGAAACCCGTTGAACGCGTCGCCACCGAGCAGCAGGCAAAGCGGCCCGCCGGGAAAGTCCCGGTGCATGTCGGCAAGGGTATCGACGCTGTACGACGGACCGGTGCGGTCGAATTCGCGCCGGTCGACCACCAGCCCTGGTCGTCCCGCCACCGCCGCCTCGAGCATTGCGAGACGCAGCGCGGGCGGGGTCTCCGGTTGGTCACGGTGCACGGCATGGGCCAGCGGCACCAGCCTGACCTCGACCAATCCGAGTTGCTCGAGCGCATCCAGCGCGACCCTCAGGTGGCCGTTGTGCACCGGATCGAAGGTCCCGCCGAAGACGCCGATCATATCGCCGGGTCAGCGGTGCCGATCTGCGACAGCCGCCATCAGCGGACCGTCAGGTCCGGATATGGCCGTCGCCGAGCACGATGAACTTCACCGAGGTCAGGCCTTCCAGGCCGACCGGACCGCGGGCGTGGAACTTGTCGGTGGAGATGCCGATCTCGGCACCGAGCCCATACTCGAAGCCGTCGGCGAAACGGGTCGAGGCATTGACCATCACCGAGCTGGCATCGACCTCGCGCAGGAAGCGTCGTGCTTTGCTGTAGTTCTCGGTGACGATGCTCTCGGTGTGCATCGAGCCGTGGCATGCGATGTGGTCCATCGCCGCATCGATGTCGTCGACGATCCTGATCGCCAGGATCGGTGCGAGGTACTCCTCGTCCCAGTCGGCGTCGGTCGCGGCCATGCAGCGATCGCCGAGTATGCCGCAGGTCTGCGGACAGCCGCGCAGCTCGACGCCGTTCTCCCGGTACGCCGCGGCAATCCCGGGCAGGAAATCGGCGGCGACCGTACTGTTGACCAGCAGCGTCTCCATGGTGTTGCAGGTGCCGTAGCGCTGGGTCTTGGCATTCAGCGCGATGTCGAACGCCTTCTGCGGGTCGGCCTCATCGTCGACATACACGTGGCAGACGCCGTGCAGGTGCTTGATCACCGGCACCCGTGCCGTTGCGCTGATGCGCTCGATCAGCCCTTTGCCACCGCGCGGGATGATCACGTCGATCGCCTCGGGCATCGCGACCATCCGGTCCACCGCAGCTCGGTCGGTGGTTGCGATGACCTGCACCGCGGCGGCCGGCAGCCCGGCCTGCTCCAGCCCCCGGTGGATGCTCTGGGCGATGGCCTGGTTGGAGTGGAAGGCCTCCGAGCCGCCCCGCAGCACCGCGGCATTGCCGGACTTGAGGCAGAGCGCGGCGGCATCGGCGGTCACGTTCGGCCGCGATTCATAGATGATGCCGACGACGCCCAACGGGACCCGCATGCGGCCGACCTGGATGCCGCTGGGGCGGAAGGTCATGTCGAAGATCTCGCCGATCGGGTCCGGCAGTGCGGCGATCTGGCGGAGACCGTCGATCATGTCGTCGATTCGGCCCGAGGTCAGCTCGAGTCGGTCGAGCAGGGCCGCGTCCAGGCCCTTGTCGCGGCCGCCCTGCAGATCGCGGTGGTTGGCTGCCAGCAGCGCTGCGCGCTGCGCGCCGAGATCATCGGCTATCGCCAGCAGTGCCGCGTTCTTCGCACCGGTCGTGGCCGCGGCCAACGCACGCGAGGCGGTGCGTGCGGCGCCCCCGATCGCGCCCATGTAGTCCGCCAGGTCTTCCACGGCGGGCGTGGCAGTCTGATTCATGTCCGAGTCGATCCTGCATACCAGTAAGCCTTCAAGCTTAGCGCAGGATGCGGCGGGCAGTCGCTCGGTCAGCCGGTCGGCATGGTGAGCGGCTGCAGGGGGATCTGCTCGTTGCCGGACTCCTCCCAGTCGAACGGCGGCAGGTTGGCGAAGGCCTGCTGGATGCCGGAGTTCCAGGCCTCGCGCAGCCGCAGCAGGTAGGCATCATCGGCCTCGAATCGGCAACGGCAGCCGATCGCGAGGCTGTCCTTGGCATAGGTGGCGACCTCGAAGGGCGGACCGACCGTGATGTTCGAGCGCGTCGTCGCATCCAGCGAGACCAGGCCGAGCCGTGCACCTTCGGTCAGGCTCAGCCCCGGGTGGACGATCCGGTCCAGTGCGGGCTTACCGTACTTGCTTTCCCCGATCTGGAGGTACGGCGTTTCCGGCGATGCAGTGATGTAGTTGCCCTGCGGGTAGATCAACATCAGGCCATGCGGCTGACCGCTGATCTGCCCGCCGATCAGCAGCGTGGTCTCGCCGCTGACGCCGGACGACGCGAGTGCCTTGCTGTGCTCGGTCTGCACCGCCAGGCTGACCGCACCGACATACTCGGCGGCCTCGAACAGGTAGCGTACGGTCGCCAGGTTCGGCCCGCTGCCCGGGTAGTCGAGGTCGCGCTGGACATGGTTGACCACCTCCTGCGTGGTGGCCAGGTTACCGGCCGAAAGGAGCACGAACAGCCGGTCGGGCGACGGCGTGAATACGTGCATCTTGCTGTAGGTGGTCACATAGTCGACCCCGGCATTGGTGCGCGAGTCCGACGCGAACACCAGGCCGCTGTCCAGGCTGAGTCCGACGCAATAGGTCATCTAAAACGCTTTCCATCCGGGCAAAGGTCGCTAAAGTATCGGCTGAAATCGGAACGGCTTCCAAGGGGTTTTTCCGGTCGGCGGTGCCAGCGCCCCGCCGCCACGGCAGTATTAGGCTCCATCCGATCCGATCCCGAAGACTATCCCGAGGTGCCGACATGTCTATCCGCGTGGCGATCCGCCACAGAACCGAGTATCACTTCGATCGCAGCGTCTCGCTTGCGCCGCACCAGATCCGTCTGCGTCCTGCGCCGCATGCCCGGACACCCATCCATCAGTACTCGCTGAAGGTCGAACCAAGCCAGCATTTCCTGAACTGGCAGCAGGATCCGTTCGGGAATTTCGTCGCGCGCTACGTGTTTCGGGAAAAGACCAGGAAGCTGGTGATTGATGTCGGGCTGGTCGTCGAGATGGTCACGATCAACCCGTTCGACTTCTTCGTCGAGGAATTTGCCGAGCACTTCCCGTTCGAGTATCCGAAGCAGTTGCATAAGGAACTGAAGCCCTATTTCGAATGCACCGAGTCCGGCCCACGCCTGATGAACTGGTTGCGGGGGGTGTCGCGCGAGCCGACCCGGATCGTCGATTTCCTGGTTGCGCTGAACCAGCGCCTCGAACAGGACATCGAGTACGTAGTGCGGATGGAGCCGGGCGTGCAGACCTGCGAGGAGACTCTGGATGTCGCGCGCGGGTCGTGCCGCGACAGTGCCTGGTTGCTGGTGCAGATCATGCGCCACCTCGGGTTGGCGGCGCGGTTCGTGTCGGGCTACCTGATCCAGTTGACGCCTGACCAGGAGTCGCTCGACGGGCCTTCCGGCCCGGCCAAGGATTTCACCGACCTGCATGCCTGGGCCGAGGTGTATGTCCCGGGCGCGGGCTGGATCGGACTCGATCCGACGTCCGGCCTGTTTGCCGGCGAAGGCCACATTCCCCTGGCCTGTACCCCGGACTATGTGAGCGCGGCGCCGGTCACCGGCGCCGTTGACCAGTGCGAGGTGGAATTCAGGTTCGTCAACGAGGTCACCCGGATCCACGAGGACCCGCGGGTCACGCTGCCTTACAGCGACGAGCAATGGCAGTCGGTGATGGCACTCGGCGACAGGCTGGATGCCGAACTCGCGGCCAACGACGTCCGCCTGACGATGGGCGGTGAGCCGACATTCGTGTCGATCGACGACATGGACGGCGCGGAGTGGAACACCGCGGCGCTGGGAACGCACAAGCGCGAGCGGGCCGAGGTGTTGCTGCGGCGGCTGTGGCAGCGTTTCGGCCGGGGCGGCGTGCTGCATCACGGTCAGGGCAAGTGGTATCCGGGCGAGCCACTGCCGCGTTGGGCGCTGTCCTGCCTCTGGCGCGCGGATGGCGAGCCGGTCTGGCAGGAACCCGAATTGCTCGCTGATCCGAGTCGACAGGGCTCGGCCGGTTCCGAGGTCGCGGACGCGTTTGCAAGGCGCCTGGCCGCCAGGCTGGGTGTCAAGCAGGCAAATGTCGAGCCTGGTTTCGAGGACGTGCTCTACTACCTATGGAAAGAAGGCACCCTGCCTGAGAACGTCGACGTGCTCGACAGCCGGCTCGACGACAAGCTGGAACGCGAACGGCTGCGACGATTGTTCGAGCGTGGTCTCGATCAGGTGGTCGGTTATGCGCTGCCGCTTGGCTGGGACCACGCCGCCGATCGCTGGACCAGTTCCAAGTGGACCTACCGGCGCGGCCACATGTTTCTGCTGCCCGGCGACTCTCCCATGGGATTGCGCCTGCCGTTGGATGCGCTGGTCTGGGAACGGCCCGAGTTGCGGCAGAACCTGATCGACGCCGACCCGTTCGCGCCGAGGTCGCCGTTGCCGGCCAGGGCGCACCGGGTGCCGGCGCTCGAACAGGTCGGCGACGTGGCCGCGCGATATGCGAGCTGGCAGGTCGGCCTGCCGCCCGACAGCCTCGCCGCGCATGGGCTCAGCGAGCAGGGCTTCGCCGATGCCGAGCATGAAGGCCCGTGGTTCGTGCGCACCGCGATGGCCTTCGAACCACGCGACGGCAACCTGCATGTGTTCATGCCGCCGCTCGAGGACCTTTCCCACTGGCTGGATCTGGTCGCAGCGATCGAGGAGACCTCGCGCGAACTCGGCCAGTCGATCGTGCTCGAGGGCTACCCGGCACCGCACGATCCGCGCTTGAAGCGCCTGTCGGTGACCCCCGATCCCGGCGTCATCGAGGTCAACATCCATCCGGCACGCAGTTGGCAGGAGCTCGTCGACAACACCGAGATCCTCTACGAGGAGGCGCGACTGGCGCGGCTCGGCACCGAGAAGTTCATGCTCGATGGCCGACATACCGGCACCGGCGGCGGCAACCATGTCACGCTCGGCGGCCCGACACCCGCCGACAGCCCGATCCTGCGCAAGCCGCAGGTGTTGAGCAGCCTGTTGCGCTACTGGCAGAACCATCCGGCGCTGTCGTACCTGTTCTCCGGCATGTTCATCGGCCCGACGTCGCAGGCGCCGCGGGTCGACGAGGCGCGCGATGACAGCCTCTACGAGTTGAACATCGCGCTGCAGCAGCTGCCGCCGGGCGAGGTGCCGGCACCCTGGCTGGTCGATCGGGTGATGCGCAACCTGCTCGCCGACATGACCGGCAACACCCACCGCGCCGAGTTCTGTATCGACAAGCTGTACTCGCCGGATTCGCCGACCGGTCGGCTTGGACTGGTTGAGTTCCGCGGTTTCGAGATGCCGCCGCACTCGCGCATGGCCATGGTCCAGAGCCTGTTGCTGCGTGCACTGGTCGCGCGCTTCTGGCAGCAGCCGTACGAGCAGGCGCCGGTACCGTGGAACACCGAGTTACACGATCGCTTCATGCTGCCTCACTATGTCGCGCGTGACATGGACGACGTGGTCGCCGATCTGACCCGCTGGGGCTATCCGGTCGACAACGCCTGGTTCGATCCGTTCGTCGAGTTCCGTTTCCCGCGCTATGGCACTATCAACGTGGGTGACATCGAAATGGAGCTGCGTTTTGCGATCGAGCCCTGGCATGTGCTCGGCGAGGAGGTATCCGCCCAGGGTACCGCGCGTTTCGTCGATTCCTCGGTCGAGCGCCTGCAGGTCAAGGTCGATGGCATGACCGATAGCCGGCACGTCGTGACCTGCAACGGCCGCCGTGTCCCGCTCCGCAGTACCGGACAGCGTGGCGAGTTCGTCGCCGGCGTGCGTTACAAGGCCTGGAATCCGCCGTCCGGCCTGCACCCGACGATTCCGATCCATGCGCCGTTGACGTTCGATATCATCGACGCCTGGTCGGAGCGCTCGCTGGGTGGCTGCACCTACCATGTGGAGCATCCCGGGGGGCGTAACCCCGATACACTGCCGGTCAACGCCTATGAGGCGGAGTCGCGGCGTCTGGCCCGGTTCTGGCAGATCGGACACTCGTCGGGCACGGTTGTCGTTCCCGAGGAGCCGCGCCAATGCGAACACCCCTACACACTCGACCTGAGATACCAGGATCAGACGCCGCGGGCGCGATGATCGGTGACTGACGGGACGCAACGATGCCGATAGAACTGAAAGACTATGACCCCGGCGACTTCTTCGACGAGATGATGGTGGCGAAGAATCGTGCGCGCCCGTTGTCGAAGGAATTGATTGGACTGTTTCGCAAGATGGACAGTGGTGAACTGGCGACGCGTCAGGCCGCCGCTGAACTGGCGATCCAGGAGATGGGGGTCACCTTCACGGTCTACAGCGAAAACGAGGGCATGATCGACCGCGCCTGGCCCTTCGACATCGTCCCACGCATCATCGAACACACCGAATGGGAGAGGATCGAGGCGGGCCTGACTCAGCGGGTCACGGCATTGAACCTGTTCATCGACGACCTCTATCACGACCAGCGGATCGTCAAGGACGGGGTGCTGCCGGCCGAGGTGCTCAAGGACTCGAAGAATTTCCGGCCGCAGTGCGTCGGGATCAAGCCGCCCCACGGCATCTGGGCACATATCTGTGGTTCGGACCTGGTGCGCGATGCCGACGGCACCATGTACGTGCTCGAGGACAACCTGCGGGTGCCTTCCGGGGTGTCGTACATGCTCGAAAACCGCCTGGTGACCAAGCGGGTGTTCCCCGAGTTGTTCGAGTCCTATGCGCCGCTGCCGGTCGGTGACTACCCGACGCAGCTCTACGAGACACTCGCGGCGCTGTCGCCGCGCAATGTCAGGCGGCCGACGGTCGCGGTGCTGACGCCCGGGATCTACAACTCGGCCTATTTCGAGCACGCCTATCTCGCGATGGAGATGGGCGCGGAGCTGGTCGAGGGCCGTGATCTGTGCGTCGAAAAGGACGACTGCGTCTACATGCGCACGGTCTCCGGTCCGCGACGGGTCGACGTCATCTACCGCCGCATCGATGATGAGTTCATGGATCCCGAGGCGTTCCGCAAGGATTCGGTGCTCGGGGTGCGTGGATTGTTGCGCGCCTGGAAGGCGGGCAAGGTCGGCCTGGCCAATGCGCCCGGCGCCGGGGTGGCCGACGACAAGGTGGTCTATGCCTTCGTCCCGGAGATCATCCGTTATTACCTCGATGAAGAGCCGGGCATCCCCAATGTGCCGACCTACCGGTGCATGTATGAACCGGAGCGCGAGCATGTGCTGGCACACCTCGAAGAGCTGGTCATCAAGCCGGCCAACGAGTCGGGCGGTTACGGCATGCTGATCGGGCCCCGGTCGACCAAGGCGGAGCGCAAGCAGTTCGAGAAGCTGATCCGGCGCAACCCGCGCAACTACATCGCCCAACCGACGTTGGGTATATCCACGGTCCCGACGGTCGCTGGCCAGGGTCTCGAACCGCGGCATGTCGACCTCCGGCCATTCATCCTCAGCGGTCGCAAGACCTCGGTAACGACCGGCGGCCTGACCCGGGTCGCGTTACGCAAGGGGTCGCTGGTCGTAAATTCATCGCAGGGCGGCGGATCGAAGGACACCTGGATCGTCGATACCTCGGCCCACGGAGACTAAGCGGATGCTGTCGCGCGTTGCAGAGAACATCTATTGGCTGGCCCGCTACGTCGAGCGGGCGGAAAACACCGCACGCCTGGTCCGGGTGAGCTCGCATCTGGAGCTGGATACGCCGCGCGGTATCGCACCGGGGTGGCTGCCGCTGGTCGAGATCACCGGACTGCATGATTCCTTCTTCGCGGTCGAGCGTGAACCGAACGAGCGCAATATCGTCCGGTTCCTGATCGGCGACACGAACAACCCGGGTTCGATCATCAGCTCATTGGCGGCGGCCCGCGAGAACTGCCGTACGGTGCGCGAGATCCTGCCGCGCTCGGCCTGGGAGCGGCTCAACGAACTGTTTCTGTTCGCCAAGGAGAACACCCAGTCCGGGCTGACCAAGCGCGGCCGGGATGCCTACCTGGAAGGGATCGTCGCCGGCTCGCAGGGGATAACGGGTCTGTTCGGCTCAGTGATGTACCGCGATGCCGCCTGGCATTTCTCACGGATCGGGCGCAACCTGGAACGGGCGGATATGACCACGCGCATCATCGACGTGCGGTCCACCGACCTGTTTCCCGACGACCTGCTCGAG
>JASFVZ010000217.1:0-4901 GCA_050049565.1 Chromatiaceae bacterium
CAGTCGGGCGCTCGTCGAGCATCTCAAGTTCGCCGGTCCGGGGTTCTTGTACAGCGTCGGCATGGCCCCGCCGGTCGCGGCGGCAGCCAGGGCTGCACTGGAGTTGATGCGGCGTGAGCCGGAGCGCGTCCGGCGCCTGCAGGCTGTTGGCCAGCGCTTCCTTGAAAAAACCCGGTCTGTCGGTATCGATACCGGAACCAGCACCGGGCTGGCGATTGTCCCTGCGATCACCGGCAGCTCGATGCGCGCCGTGAGATTGGCTAATCGATTGTTCGACAACGGTGTCAATGTGCAGCCTATCGTTTATCCGGCAGTCGGGGAGAAGGCGGCCCGCTTGCGGTTCTTCCTGAGCGCTGAGCATACCGAAGAAGATATCGACAAGACCGTCGATTGTCTGGCGCAAGCCTGGTGACGTCGCTGAGCAATCAGTCAGAGTGCTTCGCCCGTCTATAGCCGAGGCGTGTCAATAATCAGGCCACTTGCAACGGATAGCTGAAGTGGATCAGTTCTTTCGCGACGGTGGCACCAGGCGGCGCAAAGTCGCGCAATGCGGCTTCGATCTCGGGCACGATGGTGCCGACCCGCGCTTGCAGATCATTGAAGTCGATACCCTGCCTGACCAGATAGACCACGAAGCTGTGCCACAGCCCGAGGGCCGAGACGTCTGCCGCGCCTTCTATCGCGGCCGTTCGCGCCGCCTGACGGTAGTGTTGGTCGAGTTCTGCGACCGGTATCGACCGCCCGGCGTCGGTGAGTCGTTGAAGGAGCGGTTCGAGCAGGGACCAGTGATCAGCGCTGAACTCGATGTGTCGACGGCTTGCACCCGGGATCTCGATCAGCCAGCGGTCGGCATCGAAACAGCCGGCGTGCAGCAGCGGCAGTTCGTAGGGGGACACGCCGTTGAGCAGCAGCACCGCGTAGGCTTTCGGTGCAGGCGCGCAGGCCGTGAGCATGGCGCTGACCTGGTCGGAGGTCAGCGCCGTTGGCAGCATCGGCGGTGCAATGGCCCGTTGGCGGGGCAGGGACGCGGGTGCGCTGTCAGCTGGCTCGTCGGCGCTGATGCGCTGCGTGGCCACGGCATCGAGCTGTGGATTGCCCGGCGCGCCGTGAATGTGAACATCGACCTGAGCCGGTGGCTGCGGTTCTTGGCGGGCACTTGATCCGAGGTAGTCGACCAACCAGGTAACGAACAGGGCGAGCGCCAAGGAGGTGCCGAGCGCGATCATCAGGTCGCGTTCGTAGTCCGGCGCGATCGGTGTCTCTGGCAGCCTCGCCCATTCAACGACCTGTATCGGTGGGTACTCGTTGTGGTTGCGCAGCTGGATACGCGCCAATCGCTCCGCGTTGTCGGCATACAGCGTCTCCAGGCGCGAGAGGTTCTCCTCGAGGCGTTGGAACTCCTTGAATCGCTCGGTGAAGTCCTGCACGGCCGCCTGTTGGGCGACCAGTTGTTCTTCCAGGGCCTGCATGGTCGCGCGGGCCGAGTTCACGGCCTGGTTGGCCTCGTCGACGGCGGTCTGGCCGGCGACCTGCTCCATGACCACGAGTTGGCGCTCCATGCCGCGGACCTGGCCCGGGAGGTGCTTCAGCGCCGGATCGGCCGAGAGATAGACGTCGGTGTATTTTTCGCGCAGGCCGCTCAGCTGCTGCTGCGCGCGCTGGAGTTCGATCCGCAGCCTGGCGATATCCGACTTCAGCTCGTCGGGTACGACGATCTCGCCGCCTTGCACCGCGGCGACGATCGCCGCTTGGTGCGCCTGCGCCTCGACCAGTTGCTCGCGCGCCTTGTTCAGCGATTGGTTGAGACCCTTCAGCGATGCGAGGCTGCGATTCTCATCGCGCTCCAGGCTGATGATGTCGTTCGCCTCCCGGAAGGTCTGCAGCGAGGCGCGTGCGCCGCCGATCTCCGCGTCCAGCTGTTGCTGCTGCTGTTCGAGTTCGGCGATGGTCCTTCCTGAAAGTGCCTCGATCTCTTCGGCGCGAAAGGCTTCATAGGCCTCGGCCCAGCGGTTGATCAGGACCTGTAACTCCGCCGGGTCCCCGCCCCGGGTACTCAGCTCGAGCAGGTTGGTCTCCGGTACCGGCTGGGCCGTGAGCCGGTTAAGGAGCTCCGCCCCATCGGTGTAGATGGCTTCCTCGGCCAGATCCGATGCCAGACGATCGAGCAGTGTCTCGCCGAGCAGCAGGCGACGCTGAATCGCGACATGCTCGACATCGGCTTCCATGCTGCGCGTATCGATGGCCTTTGGCTTGACGGTCAGGACCGATGCGCTGGCACGGTATATCGGGTCGCGGACGTAGACGATGCCGGTGCCGATCAGCGCCGAAATGACCAGCACCGAGAGAAAGATCAGTAAGCGGCGCCGTCCGAACTTGCTACCGATCGTCCTGGGCCGGTGATTCGATTCGAGTTGCGGCGGGGGAAGGGACTGCACGTCGGGGGATCCTTGAAACGATCCGATGTCTCGGGTGCTCTGCGCGTACTGCCAAGTCTAACCCGTGATCTCACCGTGTGATGGTGATTTCTATCCTACCAGAAGAGATCGGTTATTTATCTATATAATTCAGTGGCTTGTGATGTATTTCAAGAAATGATTTTAATCTAACCCGAAAGCGATCCGGCTACCGGTTCGAGCGTGTTGCAAGCCGCGTCAGTTTCAATCCGAGCAGCAGCCAGGGCGTCGCGTGCAGCAGCAGATCGAAGATGTCGATCGGCCGCCGGAGTTCGCCCGCCGCCAGCATCTTCAGTTTCTCCCAGAGATGCGGTTCCGGAACGAACGGCGCAAGCCCGAGGGTCAGCGCGAGGACTACGAACAAGAGCAGGGGTTGTCGGTCGATCCAGTTCATCACCGTTAGCGGCCTCAGCAGGGTCTGTCTGCATGCAGAGTCTACTGAAGGGCGTCAGCGTGTCGCCCCTGCGATCAGCGGGATTCGATCAAATCCTTCAAATTCGCCTGCAGGTGTCGAAGATCCTGCGGCTCGTCGATGTCGCGCAGGGCGGTGAGTTCCGACCAACGCCAGCCCAGCCCCCTCAGCCGACTGCGGGTCTGCTCGATGACCCGGTCCGTGCTCCAGTCGATGTCGTTGAAGACCGAAGCATCGGGTTGCCGGGTCCCGATGAGCACATAGCCGCCGTCGGTTGCCGGTCCGAGGACGGCGTCATGCTGGTCGAGTTCGGTGAAGGCCCGTTCGAGATAGTCGGTCGAGTAGCCGGGGCAATCGCTGCCGATCAGGACCGCCCTGCCGGGTGTTGGAAGGGCGTCGGCGAAGGCGTAGGCCATCCGTTCGCCGAGTGTCTCCCCCGACTGCGCCCTGACCGCGAATCCCAGCGACTCGGCCAGGCGGCGGATCGCGCTCTCAGGTGAGTCGACGTCGAGCCACAGGCTGTACCGGTCGACCCCGACCTGCCGACCGACATCCAGGGTCTGCTCGAGCAGGGCCCGGTACAGCCGGGCCGCGCCTTGCCATCCCAGCGCCGGGATCAGCCGGGTCTTCACTTGACCCGGTCGGGGTTCCCGGCCGAATACGATGAGTTCGCTGCCGCCGGTCCGTGGGGTCATCGGTAACGGCGGGCCAGATCGGCCGGGCTGGTGCCCATGGCATAGGCAAGGCGCAGACGCCACATCAGGACGATCGTGGCCCAGACCCCCCGCGTCTCCCAGCGACGGCTCGACGTCTGCAGCCGTGGTGTCCGAATACAGGCCGGGCGGCTTGTCGCACGAAGCCGCTTGGAGAGTGCGACGTCTTCCATCAGCGGGATCTCGGGAAACCTTCCGGCTTCCTCGAACAGCGCGCGCTCGATGAAGAGGCCCTGGTCGCCGGTCGCGATCCCGGTCAGGCAGGATCGGAGATTCATCAGGGTCTCGATCATCCGCAGGCGCCAGTCGCGCCCCGACAGGCGGACATTGAAGCGGCCCCAACGCCGACCGGTTGACCGCACCGCCAGCAGCGCATCCAACGCAGAGTCGGGCAGGCGGGTATCGGCATGCAGGAACCAGAGCGTGTCTGCGGATGCACTGGCCGCCCCGACATTCATCTGATGCGCGCGGCCGGGATCGCTCGCCAGCACCCGGTCGACGCCGCCGACGGCCACGGCGACCGTGTCATCGGTACTGCCGCCATCGACCAGCAACACCTCGTTTCCGGCCTGTCGGACGGGGCGCAGGTCGTTCAGCAGCAGCGGCAGGTCGGTCGCCTCGTTGAGCGCCGGGATTATGACGGAAACCTGCATCGGAGATCCCGATCAGGCGTCGGCGCTCAGTGCTCCACCGCAACTCGATCCCTGTCCCGCCGTGCAGCCATAACAATGGTCGGCCACGACGATCTGGTTGCCGTCCAGTCCCATCGCCCGCAGGTCGCGCAGGTGGGGGCGTTCCGCGTCAGCGCCGCGCATGCCCAGCCCGAGCATCTGGTTGAAGTCGCAGTCGTAGAGGTAACCCTGCCAATCGACAGACACCAGCGAACGGCACATGACGTCGTCCAGGTTGTCATGGCTGTGGGAGTCTTTGAGCAGGGTCAGGTAGTCGTGGAACTGGCCCCGTGACAGCAGTGTGCTGCCGAACCGTTGAATCGGGAGATTGGCCAGGGCCAGAAGTCGACTGAAACGAATACCGAAGCGCTCGCCGAGATGTCGGCGATAGTCGCTCTCCAGCGTTGGCTGGGGTGGTGGCAGCGTCGGCCCCTGCGGGTTGTACACCAGGTTCAGTACCAATCGACTGTCCGGCATGCCGAAGCCCAGATCGTTGAGTCGTTGCAGGCCACGGATACTCGCGTCGAAGACGCCGTTGCCGCGTTGGCGGTCGACGTTCTCCTCGAGGTAGCAGGGCAGGGATGCGACGATCTCGACCTGTTGGTCGGCCAGGAAATTGGCCAGATCCTCCTGGCCGGGCTCCTCGAGGATG
>JASFVZ010000218.1:0-4870 GCA_050049565.1 Chromatiaceae bacterium
CATCAACCGCCGGTGACCTGTGCATCCTGAAAATTAACAAGCAGCCCACTAGCTTGCTAAAAAGTCCTGCAATATCGGAACGAAGATGCCGGGCTTTTCAACATGGGTTGCATGCGAGGCGCCAGGTACCACTGCGAGATTGGCCCTGGGCAGCCCCTGCCAGAGACTCTCCACCTGAGGCCAACGGTAAGACCGGTCCTGGTCACCCCAAAGTACCAATGTCGGCACCTCGATCTGTGCAAGATTGTTCCGCCCATCCCAGGCTGCCATGGCCAACAGGGCCTTTCTGGCAGCATCCGGACTTGCCTGAGTCGCAATCTCCTCGAGCGATTCAAATCCTGCGCTGTGGCGACCGTCAACAAACCAAGACGCGACGACCGTGCGGGCTGTTTCGGATAGGCCTTGTTGCTCCAGACGTTCTAGTGACCTTTCGATCGATTCAAAACGATCGGGCATCTGACCCAGGGGTCCTGTGCCATAGAGCACCAATCGATCGATCAAATCGGGTCTCTGGCAGGCCATTTCCTGGGCGATCATCCCGCCCATGGAATGCCCCAGCACTGCGACACTCTGAAGCCGTCGTGCATCAAGCTCCGCAAGAACGTAGTGCGAGAACTCATTTATCGTCGTCGCCGGCTTCTCCGCTGCCGCGTCTGCGAATCCAGGCAGATCAATCGTGATTACGGGCCGCTGATTCGAGAAAGCATTGACGACCTCCGACCACTGCCTGGCGCCACCGAGAAACCCGTGGATCAGTACCAACGGTATGTCGTGGGCCGCGCCGCGTGTACTAGTCGCCAGTCCACGGTCTCCCGCTGTCATTTCATCTGCTCGGGTAACCACAAGGCCATTTCAGGGAAGGCGACCAGTATTCCGATCAACACGACCAAGGCCCCGATGAAGGGGAAGCACCCCCTGATGACCTCGCCAATCGTGACTTGGCCTCGACTAATTCCCTGTATGACGTACAGGTTCAGACCAACCGGCGGTGTGAGTACGGCGATCTCCATCGTGATCGTGTAGACCACGCCGAACCAGATCAGGTCGTAACCGGCTGCGGCCATCAGCGGGAAGATCGTGGGAAGCGTGATGAAAGTCATCGAGACGGGCTCAAGGAACATCCCTAGTACGATGTAGAACACGAGCACAATCGCGAGCACAACGAGTGGCGAAAGTTCGAAGCCCAAGAACAGCTGTGTGAACTCGTAGGGTACGCGGTAGTAGGTGAGGACGAATCCAAACAGCGTGCCTGCCGACAGCAGCAATCCGAGATAGCCCATCGTGCGCATCGTCGAGAACAGGGCCTGCTTGAACCCTGCCCAGCGCAGGCCGCCTACTCCGAAGGCCAGGATCACGGTCAGCAACGCGGCCACCGCCGCGGCTTCGGTCGGCGTTGCGATGCCAGCGTAGATTGCGACAGTGATCACGAGCCCGATCAGCGCGATCGGACCGATCGTCGCAGCGATCTGAAAAATCGTCATGCGCGCCGCTTTCTCGCTATCCGGTATGTCATCCGGATGCATCACACCCCAGATACCGACGACGATGGAGAAAAACGTGGCGAGAATAAGTCCCGGAATAATGCCGGCGATGAACAGGTCACCGATGCTCTGGTCAGTGACGATGCCGTAGAACAGCAAGATTAGGCTGGGTGGCAAAAGCACCGATAGCGTGCCACCTGCTGCCAGCACGCCTGACGACAACTCCTTGCCGTAGCCCAGGCGCAGCATCTCCGGCAATGCGACGCCGCCGATCGTCAGAGAGCCGACCATCGAAGAGCCGCTAACGGCCCCGAAACCAGCGCAAGCGCCAATAGAGCCATAAGCGGCGGAGCCGCGAATGCGCACGCCTTGATGAAGAAACTGGTAAAGGTTCGGCCCTATATTTGATTTCCCGATGAGCTCGCCGAGGAAAACAAACAACGGTACGGCGAGTAATATGTAGTTGATCCAGACGCCCCATAGCTTCAGCTGCGACGACACTAAAGACGTTGAGAAACTCTGAATCTCCCAGAGAAAGGGCAGCGATGCGGCGGCCAATGCGAATGGGATCGGTAGCCCGATCGCAATCAGAATCATCAGCAAAGAAAAAAGACCAAGTCCGACTTCGTACCATTCCATGGCTCAGACCTCCTCGGCCGGTGTCAGGTAGAGCTTGATGGTTCTGAGAATCGCGTAGAGCGTGAACAGAACCAGCGCCACTGCACCAGGTGCCCAGAAGGCCCAGCGGGGCCACAGAAGAATCTCTGAAGATGCGCCGGAGGTGTAGGAACGTATTGTCGCGTCGATCCCGGCGGTTGCGAAGAACAGCCCAACGCCGACCATCAACAGGAGATTGAGCATTGCGATGCCTTTGCGTGCTTTGGCCGGAAGGTGATCCGTGAGCATGGTCACCTTCGGGTAGGCATCCTCGCGCAGTGCGTAGGCCAGGCCCGCGAATGCGACTGGGAACAGCAGAAGTGCCGTAGCTTCTGTGACCATCTGGTCCGGTGCGTTAAGGACGTACCGAGAGAAGACGCCGTAGCTGATCCAGACCATCTGGATAATGATGATGCCGCCGCCAATGCCAGCGAGCCAAACGACTAGGGTCTCTAGCCGAGTGATCCAAGGATCCAACCTCGTCGTCATGATGATTCTCCAGCGGGCAAGAGCGCTCAGCAGAAGACCCGGCGCAATCCTGCGCCGGGAAGCCGCTGGTGATTTAAGGCTCGTTGGCCTTGAACAGAGAGAGAACGTCTGCAGAGAGTTCCGGACCGCAGGCGGTTTTCACCTCTTCGTTCCACTTGTCCTGCACGCTGGCGATCAGGGTGTCACGCGTCTCGTCGTCGATCGACACCGCTGCGCCACCGCCTTTCATCACCGCAGTGCCGACACGTTGGTCAACCCAGTCCTCGTAGCGAGGCTTGAGCCAGATCTCAGTCTCTTTTGCTGCCTCAACAAGTGCTTTTTGCTCTTTTTCAGTCAACGAGTCGAACTTGCTCTTGTTCATCATGTACTGGATGTTTCCGTAGAACAGGCTCGCATTCACCATGTAGGGCATCACGTCCCAAAGCTGCCAGCTTGAGTAAGTGGCCACGCCCATGTTGATGCCGTCCACCACGCCACGCTCGGCTGACTGGAAGACTTCCTTCGGGGCGACGAATACCGGTGCGCCACCCCAGGTCTCGATCATCATGCTAACCAGTGGGCCAATCGAACGTACCTGCTGGCCTTGGAGATCACCGAGGTTGGCGATGGGTTCCTCGAACCACCACTCCTGGTCGTAGGAGTAGTTGGAGTTGAACAGAGGAACCAATCCGACCTTGGCCGCCTCGTCGCGAACGAGTTCAGCATAGGCCGCATCCATCTCAACCTGATTTTCCAGGTCAACGGCCGTCGGGTACAGGGACGTGACGCGGTAGCACGGTAGGCGCTTGTCTGCCGGGATCCAGCTGATGTCGGATACGCCACCCTGCACAGCATCAACGCCTTCGGACCAACCGTGGAGGGTGGCCGAGGGGAAAATCTGAATCTCAACGCTACCGCCGGTTTTTTCAGCGACCAGGTCAGCGAAGTGTTTGAAGCCCTCATAGCGAATATCGATCTCATTGACATAGGTCGATAAGCGGATCGTGGTTTCGCTCATGGCAGGTAGGCTCAGAGTGCTCGTGAGCAACGCCGCGAGGGCAAAATAAAGGCGTTTCTTCATTGGGTTCTCCCGGGTCTTAGGTGATGGTCTGGCGATGCACGACCGACTGGTGATTCATGCATCGCTGCTACTTACGTGCCAGACTAAGCGGCAGGGCTCCGATCCAGCCAATGCCGTTGGCTCAACAAACTATGCCGATTTTGCATAATTGAGGGGGCGGTTTATTCTTGCCGAATTCCGTTAGGCTGAGATCGCGCTCGCGTGGACATCAATTGGCTGACAGATTTCGTCTGCCTCGCGAAAACGCTGAACTTTTCGCGTGCCGCTGAAGAGCGAAACGTCACGCAGCCCGCATTCAGTCGGCGGATCAAGTCGTTGGAGACCTGGGTCGGCGTGGCCCTGCTGGACCGTTCAACCTATCCCATCCAGCTGACTGCGGCGGGCCGCCAGTTCTTGGCGACAGCGCAGTACACCCTGGCGCAACTCACCGAGGCGAGGCAGACCATCAGGGCCGCCGAGCGTGGCAAGCTGCCGCTGCAGAGGATCGCGGCATTGCACGCCATTTCGGTGAATTACCTGCAACCCAGGCTGGCCGAGCTTACTCCACAGATTCCCAATCTCCGCACCCGCGTGATCTCTGACACCATGTCGGCCTGCTGCCAGTTGCTCGTCGAAGGTGCTTGTGACTTTCTTCTGTACTACCGCCACCAGCAGGTCGAACCCATGCTCGATGAGGCGTTGTTCGAGCGAAAAGACCTCTTCAAAGAGGACCTGATTCCAGTGGCGAATCAGCAATCGGCAGCACGAGAAGGGTGGACGCTCGGTGGGCGCAGCCGCATACCCGTGCCGTATCTCAGTTATGACCCAGATACCTTTTTGGGGACCGTTGTTGACCGGATCATCGGCGAGCGCGATACCGCACTCGATATCTGCTACATGGACGCCCTCGCCGAAGCCATAAAGCGGAGAACGGTACTCGGAGGTGGCGTCGCATGGCTGCCGGAGTTGTCGATTTCAGAAGAGTTGGTAAACGGCACTCTCGTACGCATGGGCGGGGCCACGTGGACCGCGCATCTCACCGTCTCGATGTTCTGCTCACCGGATAGGCTGGATGAAACTGGTTTGGCACTCTGGGATCAGTTTTGAATAACCGACCCTAATTGAACGAACTGCGCCTTCTGAAAACCCAATCGGCCGAAAGTTATCGCCCGCCATTCATGCGGACAGCAATATGGTCAATTCC
>JASFVZ010000024.1:0-10372 GCA_050049565.1 Chromatiaceae bacterium
TCTTGACCTTGACCTTCAGCTTGACCCGCCGCAGCAGGGCATGGGAGCCCGACCGCACCGTGAGCAGGTACACGGGTTTCGCGCCATGCTCGGTGACGGCCAGCAACTCGACACCGAAATCGACCAAGTCCCCGAGGGACTGCCAACGCGGCGAACCTGATTGCTGGCGCCAGAAGGCGTGGTTGGAATGCCGATAGGCCGACTGGAAGAGCTGTCGGGTCATCCATCCCGCGACCTGGCTCAGTCCACGTGCCACCGGGCTGCGATCGGTTATGTCAGACATCTTGCTCTCCCGATAAATCCAGCGATACTGGTCCAGAGTGTCGGCCGGACGCGGCGAAGCTGGCGTGAACAGGGTCACAGCCGCTCTCAACTGCGTTCGACCAACGTCGGAAGCGTGGACTGGTCGGAATGATTTCAGGAACCGCAGGCGTTAAGCGTGCAAGAATGTCAGAGTCGGCTGCGCAGGATCAGCAGGTTCTCGCGCTGTTCGAGTTCAAACTCCCCCAGCACATTCATCCCGAGCAGGACGTGCACCGGACTGTCACCGTCGATGACCACGGCGCGTTTGTCGTTCAGTCGCATGCCACCGACCGAGACCTCTCGCAGTCTGACCTGGTGACCCACGGCACGACCCGAGGCCGTGCCGACGCCGACCCGCGTACCGTCCACCCGATGGGCAATCCCAAGGCGCGCGGCATGTCGTTCGCTCATCGCAATGCTGGTCGCGCCGGTATCCACCAGGAAGCGCACCGGCTGTCCGTTGATCAGGCCGTCGACGAAATACCCGTCCCGACGGTTGTCTTTCAGGATGCGCACCTCGCGGCGTTCAGGTCGCGCATAGGTCGCCGCCACGGCGGAGCCCAACACCAGGGTCTCCCGCCGGCCGTCGATCTCGACGACCGCCTCGGCCGGTGACGAGCTGACCAGTCGAACGCCCGATTCCGCAGAACCCGCGGCAAGCACCTTTCTCTTGCCGTCGATTTCCAGCATCGCCTTGCCCGGAAACAGGGCGAGCACCCTGACCGACGGTGTCGCGATCGCCAGAATCGGAACCA
This sequence comes from Chromatiaceae bacterium, assembly GCA_050049565.1. GTDB lineage: Bacteria > Pseudomonadota > Gammaproteobacteria > Chromatiales > Chromatiaceae > Thiosocius. The sequence goes on from JASFVZ010000024.1 coordinate 1,059, forward strand.
ACAACAGGGCGATGACCAAGAGACGCTGCATTCGGGAGACATCCGAGATCCGGTAGGGTCTCTGGACTATAGCAAGGCCGCCAGCAGTTGCAGGCAGACCGCCGCCAGGGCGCCGGCGACGATATCGTCGAGCATGATGCCGATTCCGCCACCGACCTGCCGATCGAGCCAGCGGATCGGCCAGGGCTTCCAGATGTCGAACAGCCGGAATAACAAGAATCCGGCCAGGACCCATTCCAGCCCGGCCGGCGCGGCGACCATCGTGACCAGGTAGCCGGCGATCTCGTCCCAGACGATACCGGGATGATCATGCACGCCAAGGTCACGCGCAGCGCGACTGCACAAGCCGATGCCGACCACTGAGACCGCAACGACCACCGTGAGATAGAGCTCGAGGGGCAGGCCGGACAGCGGCAGATAGAGGGCCACGCCGACCAGGGTTCCGACCGTACCCGGCGCCTTTGGCGAGCAGCCGGCCCCGAAGCCAAACGCCAGGAGGTGCACCGGGTTGCCCAACCTCGGCTTCGGCAGCGTGTCAGACCCGGAAGTGGTCGAAGCCATGCGGCAAGTCCTGCATCAATTGTCCGTTCGGGAGCACGACGTGCAGCTGCCCGCTCCCGGTCACCTCGCCGATCTCGCTGACCGGCTCTCCGGCATCCTCGCATGCGCTCCGCAGCGCATCGACCCGGTCGGGGGGCACGGTAAACAGGAGTTCGTAGTCATCCCCGCCGGCCAGCGGCAGCTGCCAGTCCCCTTGTTCGGCCAGGCGCTTGACCTCGGGTTCCAGCGGCAGACGATCGAGCGCGATGCGCGCACCGACGGCGCTGGCCCGGCAGATATGGGAAAGATCGGCCAGCAGGCCATCCGAGATATCGATCGCGGCGCCGGCATAGTCACGCAGCAGGCGCCCCAGCGCGACCCGCGGCTGAGGCCGGTCCAGGTGCAGAGCCAGTCCGGGATCGACAGCGCCGGACCGGCGCTGCCGCAGGGCAAGCGCCGCACCGCCGAGCGTTCCGGAGACGAACAGCCTTTGGCCGGGTTCGGCGCTATCCCGCCGCAAGGCCATGCCCGCCGGCAGCAGACCCTGTACCTGGATTGTGATACTGAGTGGACCGCGCGTCGTGTCACCGCCGACGAGCTGCAATCCGAAAGCCGCTGCAAGCTCGGCGAACCCCTGCATGAACGACCTGAGCCAGGCCTCGTCCGGCGTCGGCAGCGTCAGGGCCAAGGTCACCCAGGCCGGCTCCGCCCCCATCGCGGCCAGGTCACTGAGGTTGACGGCCAGGGCCTTGTGGCCGAGCGCATAGGCCTCGTGATCATCGGCGAAGTGCTGGCCGGCCACCAGCGTGTCGATGCTGACCGCCAGGGTCTGCCCGTCGGGCACCTGGAGCAGTGCACAATCGTCGCCGATCCCCAAAAGGACGTCCGGTCGTGACCTCGTGGCGTCTTGGAAGTAGCGCTGGATCAGTTCGAATTCAGTCGCCGGCATGTCGCCTGCTCAGCGGCGCGCGTTGGCCTCGAGCGGTCGCAGTGACCGCGCTGCCTTGTCGAGCACGCCGTTGACATAGCGATGCCCCTTCTCCGCCCCGAAGGTCTTGGCCAGCTCGACCGCCTCGTTGATCACCACACGATAGGGGATCTCGGGGTGCTCGATCAGCTCGTAAGCACCAAGCCGCAGGATGGCGCGTTCGACCGGGTCGACCGCGTCGATCTTGCGATCGATGCAATCGGCCAACGCCTTGTCAAGGGCATCGAGACGCGACGGCACGCCGCGGACCAATTCATCGAAGTACGCCTGGTCGAATGCCTCGTTGGCCGATTCGGCGAGGAAGTGCCCGACGATGTCGGCGACGTCCTGTCCGGCCATCTGCCACTGGTAGATGGCCTGGACGGCCAGGCTGCGCGATCTGCTGCGCCGGCGACTCATCGCGCTGCCGCCTCAGAGTTCGCGCAACAGGTTGACCATCTCGATCGCGGAGGCCGCGGCCTCCCCGCCCTTGTTGCCGGCCTTGGTCCCGGCGCGCTCGATCGCCTGCTCGATCGTATCCACCGTAAGCACGCCGAACGCGATCGGCACGCCGTGACTCAACGACACCTGGGCCATGCCTTTGACGCACTCACCGGCGACATACTCGAAATGCGGCGTACCGCCGCGAATCACCGCGCCGAGCGCGATGATGGCATCGTACTCGCCCTTGCGTGCGATCCGCTCGAGCACCAACGGCATCTCGAATGCACCGGGGAGGCGGACGATGGTGATGTCCTCGTCACGCGCGCCGTGCCGCTTGAGGGTGTCGATCGCGCCGGCCTCGAGGCTCTCGACGACGAAGCTGTTCCATCGCGTCACCGCGATACAGAAGCGCGCGCTGCTGGCGATCAGGCCGCCTTCGATCGTCTTGATGGTCATTCCTGCCTCCGTCACGCGGCCATGCCGCAGGTCAATCGGTATCCACGAACTCGACGACTTCCAGGTCGAAGCCGGCCAGTGCGTGTAGGTTCTTTGGCGCACTCATCACGCGCATCTTGCGCACATCGAGATCGGCGAGGATCTGCGCACCGACACCGATCGTGCGCAGGTCATCATCGTCCTGCACCTTGGCGCGCCTGGGGATCTTGTCCTCGACGCTGTGCCACTTGTAGTCCTGCACCCGCTGCACGATGTCGCGTGCGGTGTCGTAGTTGCGCAGCACCACGATCACGCCCTCGCCCTCCGCCGCGACCTGGTCCATCACGCGGCGCAGCGGCCATCCGCAGTCACGCGTGCTCTCGAAGATATCGCACAGGGTATTCTGGACGTGCACGCGCACCAGCACCGGACGGTCGGGTTTGATGTCCCCCATCACCAGGGCCAGGTGGATATCGCTGCCGATCACGTCCTGGTAGGCCATCAGCCGGAATTCACCATGCTGGGTCGGCAGCGCGCAGGAACTGACGCGCTCGACGGTCTTCTCGTTCTTGATCCGGTACTGGATCAGATCGGCGATGGTGCCGATCTTGAGACCGTGCTCGGCCGCGAATCGTTCGAGGTCGGGTCGACGGGCCATGGTGCCGTCTTCGTTCAGTATCTCGACAATCACCGAACTCGGCTCCAGGCCGGCGAGCCGGGCGAGGTCGCAACCGGCCTCGGTATGCCCGGCACGCACCAGGACGCCGCCGGGTTGGGCCATCAACGGAAAGATATGGCCCGGCTGGATCAGGTCCTGTGGCTGTGCATCCGGCTTGACCGCGGCCAGCACGGTCGTTGCACGATCGGCGGCCGAAATACCGGTCGTCACGCCCTCTGCCGCTTCGATAGAGACCGTGAAATTGGTCGATTCCAGCTGATTGTCCGTGTTGACCATCAGCGGCAGACGCAGCTGTCGGCAGCGCTCCTTGGTCAGGGTCATGCAGATCAGGCCACGACCGTACTTCGCCATGAAATTGATGGCCTCCGGCGTGGTCTTTTCCGAGGCCAGCACCAGATCGCCCTCGTTTTCCCGGTTCTCGTCGTCCATGATCACGACCATGCGGCCGCGTCGCAGGTCGCCGATAATCTCTTCGGTGGAATTCAGTGGCATGCTCGACCAACCCATACTCGACCAAACAGCTGGCAAGCTGATCAGTTTATCAGTCTTGCCCCGCCCGGGAGAATGCCCCGATGGCCCAGACTGAGGGCATCATTCAGTACCGCCTGGAATATCTGCCGGGCGGACTGCCGCCCGGCTTCAACCCCGATCCACTGCTCGCCGCATTCGCGCGCTGCCGGAAATCGGGGCTGATCGGCCAGGACCCGCGGCGTTGCGCCGGTTTCGCCTACGGCAATATCAGCCAGCGTGCAAAGCCGGGGTTCGTGATCTCCGGCACCCAGACCGGCGGCCTGCGACAGCTCTCACCCAGCCAGCTGGCCTGGGTCATCGCGTTCGATACCGCACAGAACACCTTGCGCGCCACCGGCCCGGCCCGGCCGTCGTCCGAGGCGATGAGCCATGGCGAGGTCTATCGCGCAGCGCCGGGCGTCGACGCGGTCATCCATGTCCACTCGCCGGAACTGTGGCGCGATGCCGGGCGTCTGGGGCTGCCGATCACCGATCCGGCCGCCGGCTATGGGACGCCGGCGATGGCGCGTGAGGTCCATCGCCTGTTGGCTGCAAAGCCCGACGAGGGACTGATCGCGATGGGTGGCCACGAAGACGGGATGATCGCGTACGCAGCAGGTATGGAACGGGCCACGCGCCTGCTGTTCGATGCACTGGCCCGGGTGAGTGCGCAATGAATCGACCGAAGACGGTGTCCCTGGTACTCGGTAGTGGTGGGGCACGCGGTCTTGCCCACATCGGGGTGATCCGGACGCTCGAGCGGCACGGCTGGCGCATCGGCGCGATCGCCGGCAGCTCGATGGGCGCGCTGATCGGCGGTTTCTACGCCGCCGGCAAGCTCGATGCCTATACCGACTGGGTCGAAGACCTGACCGAGTTCAACGTGCTGCGATTCCTGGATGTGGCATGGGGCGGCGCAGGGATGTTGAAGGGCGAGATGCTGATGGAGACCCTGGAGGACTTCATCGGCCAGCACCGGATCGAAGAACTGCCGATACCGCTGACGATCGTGGCCGCCGATGTAATGCGTCGACGCGAGGTCTGGTTGAACCGCGGCGATCTATTCGATGCCATCCGTGCATCGATCGCGGTACCGATGGTCTTCACGCCGCATAAGGTCAATGGCCGGCTGCTGCTCGACGGTGGCATCCTGAACCCGGTGCCGATCGCACCGGCGCTGCAGGACACGACCGACGCGGTGATCGCGGTCAGTCTGTCCGGCGTCGCGCAGAAGCTCGGTGGCGCGAACCGTTTCGACGAAGCATCGCGACTAAAGAAACCGACCCACCCCTATCGCCAGCGCATCGAGGGCTTCATCGAACAGATGCAGGAGCGGTTCGGCCTGGCCAGCGATGCAGAGGAACGGGAGCCGGAGTTGTCGCTGTGGGACACCGCCCTGCTGTCACTGGACGCCATGCAGGCCAGCATCGCGCGCTGCATGCTGTCGGCCTACCCACCCGACCTGCTGATCGAAATACCGATCAACGTCTGCGGAGCACACGAGTTCTACCGTGCCAGCGAGCTGATCCAGGTCGGGGAACACCGGGCCGAGCGGGCGTTAAAAAAGTACTACCGCGACTGAGTCGAGGACCCAACCGAGACGGCGCTCGTTATTCCGAGCAAAGCGCGCTAGGGCCTCGCGCCAGACGGTGGTCCGACGCGGGATCAGGGGCGCAGCTGTCGCGCCTTGATCTGCCGGCCCGGCAGCTTCAGCTGACGGTTTCGACTGCGCTTGACGAGATAGCCGCCGAGCGCGCCGCCGGTCGCAGTCATCAGCAGCAGCCCGAGCGTGACGAAATTGGTGACGATCATCAGGACGCCACTGCCGGCGGCCAGCGCGAGCGCGACCCCTACCTTCAGGTTGGCGCGTCCCTGGGCACGCCGTGTTTCGCTGACCATCGCCTTGTGGGTCTTCTGGATCAGGCGGGTCTTCTCCCGCTCGGCCTTGACCCGGAGCTGTTCACGCTGCTCGGCGAATTCACTGCGGATGCGCTCGACGTCGTCGCGCCGCAGGTGCGAGACGATATGGGCGAACCAGAATGCCGTGACCAGGGCGATCACGCCCAACGCAACGAGGATCGGCAACCATGAGGCCAGGTCATCCTGTGCAGGACGCGCAAACAGGACGAGCACCACACTGGCCAGTTGCACCAGCAGAATTCCAGTGACAAACCGCAGCATGACCCGAAGCCTATTACATTTCCCGGCACGGCGAACCCGGAAACGCCCCCAGACCAGCCTCACCGGCAGTCTGCACCGGGATGGCGTAGGATCGAACGGGGCGGCAACCTGACCCGCCGGCCCGCCGTCGACCAGGCCCCGGAGCGGACTCGACCGTGACAGCCAATGCATCACCTGCCCGATCCGAGGTCCTGCGCATCCTGCGTCGGTCATTCGCTGCGGTCGATCGCGAGTACACGGATCTCGCGCTGAATGTCCGCGGGCGGATCCCTGCCGGCCTGGCCGGCGTGTTGTACCGGAACGGCCCGGGGCGGGTCGAGCGTGGCGGGCACGAATACGGCCACCTGTTCGATGGTGACGGCCATGTCTGTCGCTTCAGTTTCGGTCGCGGCGAGGTCCGCTATACCAACCGCTATGTGCACACCGCCGCCTACGACGAGGAAGAACGCGCCGGCCGGATCATCTACCGCTGCCTCGGCACCAATCGGCCCGGCGGCATCCCGGCCAATTTCCTCAACCTCAAGTTCAGGAACCCGGCGAACACCAACGTCATTCAGCATGCCGGGCGCCTGCTGGCGCTCTACGAGGGCGGACCACCGATCGAGCTCGACCCGGTAGACCTGGAGACCCTTGGCGAATACGACATCGGCGGCGCCCTGCAGAACCCGTTTGATCCGATCTCCCGGCTGTTGTCGCCGCATCTGCCGTTCACCGCCCACCCGGCCGTCGACCGGGCGAGCGGCGAGCTGTTCGGCTTCGGGGTGCTCGCCGGGCGACCGAACCGCCTGCTGATCTACCGCCTCGACGCCGGTGGGCGCTGTGTCGACCGCCGCGAACTGCGACTCGACCGCAGCCGCTTCGTGCACGACGTGCTGTTGACCGAACACTGGCTGGTGTTCCTGCTGCCAGAGGTCGACTTCCGCCTGTTCCGGGTGATCTTCGGCCTGACCAGCATCATCGGTTCAATGTCGGCGCGGACCGATCGGCCGATGCAGGTCCTGTTGGTCCCGCGCGACGGCGGTGAACCGGTCAGCTTCGAGACGATCCCCGGCTTCGTGTTCCACTTCGCCGGCGGCGCCGAGCACCCGGACGGCAGCCTGCACGCCAACCTGATACATCACGCCCACTTCCCCGCCCTCGACAACCTCGACGACCTGCTCACCGAGGGCGACGCGCTCGGCCGCCTCACTCGGCTCGAGATCGATCCAGGGTCCAGGAAAACCGAGGCCATCGTGCTTAGCGAACACGCCCACGAGCTGCCTCGCCTGGGGACCGACGACCAGCGGATCTTCAGTTGTGGCGTGCCGGCAGGTCGCGCCATGCCGTTCTACAGCGCGATCCTGTCGACTACCCTGGGCGACGATGGCCGGTCGGCCCAGAGTGTGGTGCGGGATTTCTATCCGGACCTGCCGGGTGAACCGATCCCGGTCGATGTCGACGGTGAGACCCTGCTCCTCACGCTGGTCTATCGCGCCGAGGCACACAGGACCGAGCTGCTGGTGCTGCGTGCCGGGGACCTGTCGACCCTCGCCGAGATCGAACTGCCGCACAGCCTGCCGCCGGGTTTCCATGGCAACTGGGTGGCGGACGCGTAAGGGTCAGTTGGCAAACTTGACCAGTCGGGTGACCTGGATGTCCGAGACGAACACCACGCCGGAGTGCTTGCCAAAGAAAGGCGCGAAGCCCTGCAGCAGGGGCTCGACCAGGGACTCGGGCACAGCCGCGATGATCATGATCAGGACGTTGTCCTCGTTGAACATCAGATGGCCCGCGTGGAACCCATGGCTCCCCTTGCCGGACAGGTTGTTGACGATGGTGTAGCCCTTGACGCCGGCCTGATCCAGGAGATCGGTCGCAAACTCGCGGTGCTCGCCCTCGAGGATGATCTCGAGCTTCTTCAGCGGGCTTAACTGTAGGTCTTTCATAGTGCGCTCTTCTCTGCTGTGGCTTCCGGCAGTACCTGCTCGACCCATTCACCGCGCGAATGCAGCCAGGCCTTGTCCGTCTCCGGGTCGATCACCAGCATCCGTATCCAGGCATTCTTCACCAGGGTCTTGATCGCGACGACGCCTTCGATGGCCTGGTTCGCCATGTCGAACGGCGCCTCGATCACGGTGATCAGCCGCAGGGGTTCATGGTAGGGCATGCCGTTCTTCAACACCGTCTGCGATGGCAGGCCGGTACGCAGGTCGCTGAGGTTGCCGGTCATCACCGCGAAACGCCCGGCGACGTTCTGGTTGACCTTGCTGCCGCTACCGAAGCAGTCGTTATCGACGGTCGAGAAATAGTGTTCCATGTTGATCCACTGGCCGACCACCAGCGGACCGGTAAGGATCGTCTCGAGCAGCCGGCGCTTTGGATCGATGCGGTAGTCATAGGAATGCAGGAAGGCACGTCCCTCGAGCGAGGTACTCTGGGTCAGGTGCCGACGCCCGATCACGAAGTAGACATTGCGCGACAGCCCCCATTCGGGTCGCACCTGTGACCAGTCCATCGAATTGCGCTGTGCCAGTCGCGTCGCCACTGTCGGGTCGGTAACCGAGCCGGGATCCGGCTCCAGGGTCGGTACCCGCTCAGCGGCGCAGAGGCGCGTGGCCGACGTCAGGCCATTGCGCAGACGATCCATGTAGACCAGATGCGACGGCGGTATGAGCGGCAGGTTGTGAATCGTCAGCTCGTCGGTCGTGGTGTTGTGCATCACCGGAAGGAACCAGCAATCGTCGGGGATGTCGATACCCTGGCGCCTGAGCACCCGCCGCACCTCCGGCTTGTTGGCCATCTGCGCCAGCACCTTGGCGCTGACCAGGCCATGGTTACCGCCACAGGCCCCGCAGTCGAGCGCCGATTCGTAGGGGTTGTTGTCCGACGTGCTGCCATGACCGACCAACAGCACGAAACGCGAGAACTGCTCGGTCATCCCGATCGCGCGCAACGCGGTACCGACATAGTTGACCTGCTCGTCGAGGGTGAAGCCGATCCGGCCCAGTCGCTCCATCTGCAGGTGGGCATCGGTCTCGCTGATGCGGTAGACCCGGGTCAGGCGCTCGACGAACTGCCGCGCGGCGTCTTTGTCGAGACCGAGCTGTGGGCAGCACTCGAGGTCGGAACGCAGGTGACCCAGTGCGGCCTCCCTGAGTTCACGCACCAGGTCATCGGTGATCTGTTCCTGCGCCAGGCCCAGCTCGTGCTCGACCGCGTTGACGATCACCGCGCGCTGGACCGCCCGGACGATCGAATCGGCCTGTTCGCGGCTGAGTTTGTCGACCAGCAGGCGACCACCCGGCTTGGGCGGGTGCAGATACCTGCGCCAACGATTGTAGCCACGCGGTGCCAGCGTCTTGCCGATCATGTCGAAGCCGAACAGCAGCCCGATGGCCTCGACGGTGACGAACGGCGTCAGCACCGATTCCTTGAGTTCGTGCAGCGCCTTCTCCAGTACACCCAGCGCGGCCTCGTCGTACCGGGTCGCCGCGCTGATCTCGGGGACCAGGTTCTTCGGTGTCAGGATCACCGGGCACAGATGCATCTCGCTGCCCTTGCCGAGTTCCATGAAGCTGA
>JASFVZ010000219.1:0-4864 GCA_050049565.1 Chromatiaceae bacterium
GCGGCCCTGTCTACGCGCAGAACGCCACGGTGGATTTGTGCGACATTCTGCTGCAGGACTCGGCCCATCTGCATGAGAAGGACGCTGAGTACGAAAACAAGTGGCGTACGCGCAAGAAACAATCACCGATAGATCCCCTGTATACGGTCGATGATGCGCAGGCGGCATTGGAAAACCTGGTGGGGTTGCGCTACGGCGAACGACGCGAAATTCTCCCCGGCGTCCAGATTCGTTTCGTCGACGCCGGACATATCCTGGGTTCCTGCAGTGTCGAGATCTGGCTGGATGAAAAAGGCCGGCGTCGCAAGCTGGTATTTAGTGGCGACCTCGGACAATACGATACGCCGATCCTGAACGACCCCGCGGCAATTGGAGAGGCCGACCACGTCATCATCGAGAGCACCTACGGAAACCGTCGACACCGGGAACGCCAGTCGACGATCGACGAAATCGGCGAGATCATCCGCGATGCGGCACACCACCGGGGCAACCTGTTGATTCCGGCGTTCTCGATCGGGCGCACTCAGGAGCTGCTTTACTATCTCGGCAAGTACTACGACGACTGGGAGCTGCATCGATGGCATGTTTTCCTGGACAGCCCGATGGCGATCCGCGCGAGCAAGGTCTACTGGGACTATCCGCACCTGTATGACGAGGAAGCGACCAAACTGCGCCGCCAGGTTCACGAGATGCCGCACCTGCGCAACCTTCAGCTGACACCGACCCCGCAGGAATCGATGGCTATCAACCAGATCGAGAGCGGCGCGATCATTATCTCTGCCAGCGGCATGTGCACCGGCGGGCGCATCCTTCATCATCTCAAGCACAATATCTCTCGGCACGGCGCACATGTGATGATCGTCGGGTACCAGGCACCCGGTACGCTCGGCCGCGCCCTGGTCGACGGCAAACCGTCAGTCAGAATCTATGGCAAGGAGTACCCGGTCCGCGCACAGATCCATACGGTCGGCGGATTGTCCGCTCACGCGGACGTCGAGGACCTGCGGCGTTGGATCGGCAATTTCACGACGAACCCGCGGGTGCATGTGGTGCATGGTGACGATGCGCCGAAGGCGGCCTTCCGCGATCTGCTGGTCAATAAGCTCGGTCTGCGCGCCGATGTTCCGGCATCCGGCCAGGTGCTGGAAATGTGAACCGGGAAGTCAAGGATGCAGATGAAGGAAACCCCACCAACGAGCGAGCGAACGGCATGACCCGGGTTCGGCGACTCGTCTTGGATGTACTGAAGGCACACAAGCCCAGTGTGCTCGAGTTCGGCGAATTGTTGGCCGGGCAGCATGGACTTTACGCGAAGTTGACGGTCCTCGAGATCGATGAAAAGACCGAGACGCTGCGCATCGAGATCACGGGCGAGGACATTGATTTTCAGCGGATCCGTGACGCGATAGACGGGTTTGGCGCCTCACTTCACAGCATCGACGAAGTCGAGGTCGAGGGCGGTACCGAGCCCGACGACTGATCGGAACCGGCTCGATGACGTCGCCTGATTCGCTCAAGCTCGATCACCATCTGACCCAGGCGCACGGCATCATCCGGCGCTACGCCATTGTCAACGGCTTCGACGGCGCACTGACCATGCTCGGCCTGCTGAGCGGGTTCATGCTCGGCGGTGGGGCGCCGCTGCCGACCATGATCGCGGCCTGTGTCGGCGCCGCCGTCGCACTCGGCGTCAGCGGGTTGACCAGCGCCTATCTGAGCGAATCCGCCGAGCGGCGACGGTCGTTGGCGGAACTCGAGGCGGCGATGGTTACCGACCTCCAGGGGTCAGACCACGCCCGTGCGGCCAGACTGCTCCCCTGGCTGGTCGCCCTGGTCAACGGGGCGTCGCCGGTCTTGGTATCACTGCTGATCATTGGCCCGCTGTGGCTGGCACAGCTGGGCGTCTCGCTGCCGCTCGAACCGGTGCTTGCTGCAATACTCACCGCATTCAGCTGTATCTTTGGACTCGGCGTCTTCCTCGGCAGGGTCGCCGGCACATCATGGTTCTTAAGCGGGATCAAGACGCTGCTGATCGCCCTGGCCACGATGTTGCTTATCCTGGCCCTATGAACGCCCCCCCGAACCCTTCGGCGCCGGCCTGGCACTGCCTGGCGGCGGATGAAGTGGCAGCGCAGCTTCATTCCGATCCGGCCCGCGGTCTCTCGGCGCGAGCGGCCGCTGAACGTCTTCGCGAGTCGGGGCCCAACACCCTGGCCGAGGGACACAGGCGTTCTTTATTTGCCATGTTCTTTGGCCAGTTCGCCGACTTCATGATCCTGGTGCTGCTCGCAGCGGCATTGATCTCCGGCTTCATCGGCGAACCGATGGATACCCTGGCGATCCTTGTGATCCTCGTGCTGAATGCGCTGATCGGCGCCGTGCAGGAGTTCCGTGCCGAACGAGCGGTTGCGGCATTGCGTCGCCTGGCAGTGCCGCAGGCGAGTGTCCTGCGCGATGGCCGCCAACAGACCATCGACGGTGCGACGCTCGTCCCCGGTGATCTGGTCATCCTCGAAAGTGGCAGCCTGGTGCCGGCCGACCTGCGGCTGCTCGAGGTCGCAGACCTGCAGACGGACGAGTCGGCACTGACCGGTGAATCGACGACCGTAGAGAAAATGGCCGACGTACTGGCCGGCACTGACCTGCCGGTGGCGGATCGCAGCAACCAGGTCTTCAAGGGAACCCTGGTAACCCGCGGGCGCGGCCAGGGGCTTGTCATCGCGACCGGAATGGATACCGAAATCGGGCGGATCGCCGGGCTCTTGAACACCGAGGAAAGCGTCAAGACGCCTCTGCAGAAGCGACTGACGCGCTTCGGGCGCTACCTCGCACTGTCGGTACTGGCGATCTGTACCGTGGTATTCGTGAGTGGTCTGTTGCAGGGCCAGCCAGTGATGCTGATGGCCCTGACCGCGGTCAGCCTGGCGGTGGCCGCGATCCCCGAGGCCCTGCCGGCGGTGATTACCGTGTCGCTGGCGCTCGGCGCGCGCAAGCTCAGCCGGCAACAGGCCCTGGTACGCAACCTTCCCGCGGTCGAGACGCTCGGCTCGGTCACCTTCATCTGTTCCGACAAGACCGGCACCCTGACCGAGAACCGAATGCACTGTGAACACATCCTGGCCAACGGCGAGGAGACCGCAGACCTCCCGGGTGAGGATGCCGGTTCGCCCTGGCGTGACCTCGGTCGGGCACTGGCGCTGTGCAACGACGTGGCAGACCGCGACGGCGAGGCCGTCGGTGAGCCCACCGAGCTGGCGCTGTACCAGGCGGCCGAACAGAACGGCTATAGCAAGGCCTCCCTGGAGGCAGCCCTGCCGAGGGTCGACGAGGTCCCGTTCGACAGCGAGCGCAAACTGATGACCACCCTGCACCGCGCGGATAAAGGCTTCGTGGCCTACGTCAAGGGCGCGCCCGAGATGCTGCTCGGCCGCTGCGCCGGCCAGCTCATGGCGGCGGGGGAACAGGCGCTCGACCAGCAGGCGGCGGCGTCGATCACGCAGCAGTTGGCCGAGCGGGGTTACCGCGTACTCGCCGTCGCACAGCGCCGCTTCGACCAGGCCCCCTCCTCTCTGGAGGACGCAGAACAGCGGCTGACCCTGTTGGGTCTGGTCGCCCTGATCGACCCGCCACGACCCGAGGCCGAGGCCGCCGTCGATGAGTGTCGCGGGGCCGGAATCACCCCGGTCATGATCACCGGCGACCACCCGGGCACGGCCGGCGCGATCGCTGCCCGGCTGCGGATTGCCGACGAGGGCGCCGACGTGCTGACCGGCAGCGAACTCGGTGCCCTGTCCGACGCCGAGCTGCAGCAGCAGGTGGCGTCCGTGCGCGTCTATGCGCGCGTCAGCCCTGAGCAGAAGATCCGCATCGTCAAGGCCCTGCAGGCGCGCGGTGAGTTCGTCGCGATGACCGGTGACGGGGTCAATGATGCGCCGGCGCTCAAGCGGGCCGGCATCGGCATCGCGATGGGCGGCAAGGGTACCGATGTCGCGCGCGAGGCCGCCGACATGGTGCTGCTCGACGACAATTTTGCGACCATCGTCCGTGCGGTACGCGAGGGGCGCCGGATCTTCGACAACATCCGCAAGTTCATCAAGGACACGATGAGCTCGAACTCGGGCGAGATCTGGACGCTGTTCCTTGCGCCCTTCATGGGCCTGCCGATCCCGCTGCTACCCATCCACATCCTGTGGATCAATCTGGTCACCGACGGTCTGCCGGGACTGGCCTTCACCGCCGAGCCGGCCGAGCCGGGCATCATGCAACGCCGTCCGCGCCCGCCGGACGAGAATATCTTCGCTCATGGTATGTGGCAGCACATACTCTGGGTGGGGCTGTTCGTCGGCGGGCTTTCCATTGCGGCCCAGGCATGGGCGATAGCGCGTGACGTCGAGTATTGGCAGACGGTGGTATTCACCGTGTTGACCGTGTCACAGCTGTTCCACTCGCTTGCAGTGCGCAGCGAACGGGCCTCGCTGCTGCGCATCGGCCTGTTCACCAACCTGCCCATGCTCGGTGCGGTCGCTCTTACCCTGCTGCTGCAGCTCGCGGTGATCTATGTCCCGGCGCTTAATCCAGTCTTCAAAACACAACCCTTGCCACTGTTCGATCTGGCGGTGTGCCTCGCCTTGTCGTCTCTGGTGTTGGTCGTCGTCGAAACCGAGAAGCTCCTGGTACGGCGCGGAAGCCTTTATTCGAGCTGACGCGCCCTGCCCAGCGAAGGTCTTTGCCAGACCTTCTAATGGGGTTTGGTTCGGTGGGGGGCCTGCCTTCTCACGCCGTCTCTGAACGAGAGGCCTCAAAAATGCGATATGTCAGCCAAGCATCGGCCTCTCTTCAAATCCCGCGGCGACGCAAATCGATA
>JASFVZ010000025.1:0-10370 GCA_050049565.1 Chromatiaceae bacterium
TGGAACCCAGCATTCGGCGCATTGCTCTCCTCTGGCGCATTTATGTGCGCTTTACGGATCACCGAACTCCCCACGGTGGTCCGTTTTCTTTTTGGCCGTCAGATTTTCCCGATATGAAACGAAAAGGCCCGGCGCAGTACTGCGTCGGGCCTCGCGAGTTGGTGCCGAAGAGAGGACTTGAACCTCCACCTGGTTTCCCAGACATGGACCTGAACCATGCGCGTCTACCAATTCCGCCACTTCGGCAAGCAGGGCGTCCGGACGGGCCGGAAAAACAGAGCGCGGACTCTAATCCCGCGCCCTAGGGCTGTCAACGTTACAATACGACGCTTACCTTTCCCCTCGAGATCCTCCCGAACGTGCCAAAACGCAAATCACGGCAACCTCACACGCAGACCGATCCCTACCACGCCCGCGAAGCCAAGAAGTACGCAAAGCCGATCCCCAGCCGCGAGTTCATCCTCAATATCATGCAGGAGCACGGCGCGCCGATCGGGTTCGACGACCTGGCAGCACGCCTGCAGTTGAAGGCCGCGGACCGCCAGGAAGCCCTGTCACGACGGCTGGGTGCCATGGCGCGCGATGGTCAGGTCGTCGTCAATCGGCGCGGCGGCTATTGCGTGGTCAATCACGAAGACCTGATCCACGGCCGCGTGATCGGTCACCCGGACGGCTTCGGATTCCTGCAGGCGGATGAGGGCGGTGATGACCTGTTCCTCAGCCCCCGCGAGATGCGGCGGTTGTGGCACGGCGACCGGATCGTCGCGCGGGTATCCGGCGTGGACCGGCGCGGCCGGCGCGAGGCGGCGGTGGTCGAGGTGCTGGAGCGGGCATTCGAGCGGCTGGTCGGTCGCGTGCAGGTCGATGCCGGTGTGGCGTTTCTGCTCCCGGACAACAAGCGGGTCGCCCAGCAGATCCTCGTCACACCCGACAAGCTGCACGGTGCGCAGCACGGGCAGATGGCCGTCGTCCGCATCACCGACCACCCGGAGGCCTGGCGCCAACCGCTGGGCGAGGTCGTCGAGATCCTCGGTGATCACCTGGCACCCGGTATGGCGACCGATGTCGCGATGCGGGCACACGATATCCCGGTCGACTGGCCGGCCGATGTCGAGGCCGAGGTCGCCGGTCTCAGCGAGGCGGTTCCCGACGCCGCCAAACAGGGGCGGACAGACCTGCGCGGCACCCCGCTGGTCACGATCGATGGTGCCGATGCGCGCGATTTCGACGATGCCGTCTATTGCGAGCGCACGCCAAAGGGCTGGCGACTGCTGGTCGCCATCGCCGATGTGTCGTCCTATGTCGTGCCGGGCACGGCGCTCGACGAGGAGGCCTACAAGCGCGGCAACTCGGTCTACTTTCCCGACCGAGTCGTGCCCATGCTGCCGGAGGTACTGTCGAACGGCCTGTGTTCGTTGAACCCGGACGTGGACCGTCTGTGCATGGCGGCTGAACTGATGTTCGATGCCGACGGCACGCTGTATCGCTCGCGCTTTTTCGAGGCGGTGATGCGCTCGCAGGCCCGGCTGACCTACGACGAGGTCGGCAGCATGTTGGCCGATGGCGACCGGTCACTGCGCGAGCGCCATGCCAAGCTGCTGCCATACCTCGAGAATCTGCATGCGCTCTACCGCCTGTTGCACCGGGCGCGGGCAACCCGGGGTGCGATCGATTTCGACACCGTCGAGACGCGTTTCCGATTCGATGATGCCGGCAAACTCGCGGGTATCGTCCCGCTGGTCCGACACGACGCCCACAAGGTGATCGAGGAGTGCATGTTGGCGGCCAACGTCGCCGCGGCGCGCCATCTGCTACGCAAGAAGATGCCGGCCCTGTACCGTATCCACGAGCGGCCCAGCCTCGAGAAGCTGACCGATCTGCGCGAGTTCCTGGCCGAACTGGGTCTGCGTCTCGACGGCGGTGCCGAGCCAACCGCGAAGGACTATGCCGACCTGCTCGATCGGGTCAAGGAGCGCGCGGATTTCCATGTCATTCAGGTCGTGCTGCTGCGCTCGATGATGCAGGCGGTCTATTCCGACACCAACGTCGGCCACTTCGGGCTCGCATTCCCCGCGTACACCCACTTCACCTCGCCGATCCGACGCTACCCCGACCTCATGGTGCATCGGGCGTTGAAGCACCTGCTGACCGCTGAGCCGATCGAAGCCTTCGAGTACACGCACCAGCATCTCGCGGCGATGGGCGAGCACTGTTCGGCGACGGAGCGGCGCGCCGATGACGCGACACGCGATGCGGCAGATACGCTGAAGTGCGAGTACATGCTCGACAAGGTCGGCGAGACGTTCGACGGTGTGATCTCGGGCGTCAACAGCTTTGGCGTCTTCGTCGAGCTCGACGCGATCTACGTCTCCGGACTGGTCCATGTCACGTCGCTGGACTACGACTATTTCCACTTCGACCCGGTCGGCCACCGCCTCACCGGTGAAAGGACCGGGCGCGTCTACCGCCTGGGCGACTCGCTGCGGGTCACGGTTGCCGCGGTCAACATCGACGACCGCAAAATCGATTTCGCGCTGGCCGAGAAGGCCGGCCGTGACCCCGGGTCGAACAAGCAGCGCGCGCGTCGCCCGCGCAGGGATTCGACCGGCAAGTCGTCGAAACGCCGGGGGGCAGACGCGTCGAAACGGTCGCGCCGGCGCTGACGCCATGGCTCGGCAGCGCGCGTTCGGGATCCACGCGGTGCGTGCCGCGCTCGGACATGGCAGGGAGCGCGTTTCACGCCTGCTGTATGACCCGGAACGTGCCGACCGGCGCCTGCGCCAGTTGCTGGAGGCCGCCCGTGCGATCGGCGTGCGGCCCGAGCCGGTCGACAAGGCCCGACTCGACCAGCTCTGTGGCGGCGGCAATCATCAGGGCGTCCTGGTCGAGGGTGATGCGCCGGCCAGCGGTGACGAGCAGGGACTCGATGCGCTGCTCGATGCGATACCGCATGTACCGCTGCTGCTGGTGCTGGACGGTGTCACCGACCCGCACAATCTCGGGGCCTGTCTGCGCAGTGCCGATGGGGCAGGCGCGGACGCCGTCATCGCGCCGCGCGACCGCGCGAGCGGACTGACGCCGACGGCCTGCAAGGTGGCCAGCGGCGCCGCGGAGTCGGTGCCCTTCTTCCAGGTGACGAATCTGGCGCGAAGCCTGCGCCATCTGCAGGACCGGCATCGTGTCTTCGTCGTCGGGCTCGCGGGTGAAGCGCAGACCGGTCTCTACGCGGCCGACCTGACGGGACCGGTAGCGCTGGTCTGCGGTGCCGAGGGAGGGGGATTGCGCCGGCTTACCCGGGACACCTGCGACCAGCTGGTTCGTTTGCCGATGGCAGGGCAGGTCGACAGCCTCAACGTGGCGGTTGCCGCCGGCGTCTGCCTCTACGAGGCGGTGCGACAGCGCGCCGGTGTGGACGGATCGGCGTCCTGAGCCCGCCCCGTCGTTGCATTAATCGGCCGGAACCCCTAAAATTTCGCGCCTTTCGACTGCCAGGCAGCCGAAACTCCTTGCCTCACCGGCCATGTGCGCCGGGAGGCTGCCAACCCGTAAGGAGCAACAATGCGTCACTACGAAGTCGTGTTTCTGGTCCACCCGGACCAGAGCGAGCAGGTCCCCGCGATGGTCGAGCGCTACCGCGCGACCATCGAAAACAGCGGCGGCAAGATCCACCGCCTCGAGGACTGGGGGCGGCGGCAGCTCGCCTACCCCATCAACAAGATCCACAAGGCGCACTATGTGCTGATGAACATCGAGTGCAACGCCGACGCCCTGGCCGAGCTCGAGAGCGCGTTCCGCTTCAATGATGCGGTGCTACGCAACCTGGTCGTTCGCCGCAAGCACGCCATCACCGAGGCGTCGCCGTTGGCCAAGGACGAGGAAAAGGATGAAGCGCCAGCCGCGCCACCCGCCACTGAAAAACCGCGTGCCGCCACCGCGGGCGAAGCCTGAGGAGAACCCGGACCATGTCGCGTTTCTTTCGTCGTCGCAAATACTGTCGATTCACCGCCGAAGGCATCAAGGAAATCGACTACAAGGATCTCAACCTGCTGAAGCAATACGTCAGCGAGTCGGGCAAGATCGTCCCGAGTCGCATCACGGGGACCAGTGCCAAGTACCAGCGCCAGCTCGCCGACGCGGTCAAGCGGGCCCGGTTCCTCGCGCTGTTGCCGTACTCCGACAGCCACTAGCACCTGCGCCGGACCGACCGCCCGACCGCTACCGGAGCATCAGCGCATGCAGGCCTTTGCCAAGTGGGTGATGAAGGGTCGGATGCAGGCGGTGATCGCCGCGACGGTGTCGGCGATGCTCGCGCTGATCATCACGCCGCTGAGCGTGATCAGCGCCGCCGTGGTGGCCCTGGCGGTGCTGCGCCAGGGTTGGCGCGAAGGCCTCCTGGTCGTGGGGTCGGCGCTACTGGCGATCGGCGGACTCGGTGGGCTGGTGTTCCAGATGCCGGTCGGTGCCGCGCTGGTCGGCCTGATGCTATGGGCCCCGGCAGCGATATTGGGCGGCATCATGGGCCGCACCGGATCGCTGCGCATCGCCATCGAGGCGGCGGCGGTCGGTGCCGGCGCCATCGTCGTGCTGCAGTATCTGCTGCTGGGCGATCCGGGTGCCTTCTGGGCCGAAACGCTCAACGCCCTGGTCGCCGCCCAGGTCGAAGCGGCCGGCGCCGAGCAAACGGCCGAGCTCGGCAACCTGATCACCGCGGCCTCGGGGTGGATGGCAGGCGGGGTTGCGGCGGCCTGGTTTCTGGCGACCTTGGGGGCCCTGCTGCTGGCGCGCTACTGGGCGTCGACGCTGGATCGGCCGGGTGCGTTCGGCGAGGAGTTCCGCGAGCTGCGCTTCGGTCGCTGGCTGCTGATCCTGGTACCGCTGCTGTTGGTGGTCGGGATTGTGATAACCGGCGGTGAGCCGAGCCTCCTCGGTCAGTTGTACCTGGTCGGCATGATGGTTTTCCTCATCCAGGGGCTGAGCGTCGCGCACGCCCTGGTGCACGATTTCGCGGCCTCGACAGCCTGGCTGGTTGGGCTGTACCTGATGGTTGTGTTGATCGCACCCCAGGGCGCGACGATGGTAGCGGCCGCCGGCTATGCCGACGGCTGGTTGAATTTCAGGGCGAAGGCCCGGGCGCGTCGGTCGCGGACCGACGACGACCAATGAGTGAACTTGAGAGGACGGATCAATGGACGTCATTCTGCTGGAAAAAGTCGCGAACCTTGGCAACCTTGGCGAGAAGGTGTCGGTCAAGTCGGGCTTCGGTCGCAACTTTCTCATCCCCCAGGGCAAGGCCGTGTTCGCCAGCCCCGAAAACGTCAAGCTGTTCGAGGAACGGCGCGCCGAGCTGGAAAAACAGGCGGCAGACAAGCTGGCGACGGCCGAGGCCCGCAAGGCCCAGCTCGAGGCCCTGGACGGGGTCACGATCACGCACAAGTCCGGCGAAGAGGGCCGGCTGTTCGGTTCGGTCGGCACGGTCGACATCGCCGCGGCCTGTGTCGAGGCCGGCGTCGAGATCGCGAAGTCGGAAGTGCGTCTGCCGGAAGGGCCGTTCCGTGTTGCCGGTGAGTACGAAGTGACCCTGCACCTGCACACGGACGTCGACGCCGTACTCAAGGTCACGATCGTCGCCGAGGAGTGATCGCCCGGCGCGCCGGCGCACCCGATCAACCTGTCGCGCCCGGCCGTCGGCCGGGCGTCATCTATCGGACTTCGCGGCTCGCAGCGGCTGTGATGTAATCGGGGGCCGCTACCCGAGGTCGCTCCCGCATGGTCGACGCCGTATACGACTCCCCCACTGACGCTCTCGCGCCACCCGATCCGGATGCGCAGATGGAGGCCTGGCGGGTACCACCACATTCGATCCAGGCGGAACAGGCGGTGCTCGGCAGCCTGATGCTGGACAACGGTGCCTGGGACAAGGTCGCCGACCAGCTGACCGAACAGGACTTCTATCGACGCGAGCACCAGCTGTTGTTCTCGGCAATCGGCCGCCTGGCCGACGCCGATCGACCCTTCGATGTCGTCACCCTGGCCGAGGAGATGGAGACGCTGGCGACGATCGACGAGGTCGGCGGCCTGCCTTTTATCGGCATGCTGGCCAACGAGACGCCGAGCGCCGCCAACGTCCAGGCCTACGCGGCGATCGTCCGCGAGCAGTCGGTGATCCGGCAGCTGATCCGGGTCGGCAACCAGATCGCAGAATCCGGTTTCCGTCCGAAGGGGCGGAAGGTCCACGAGCTGCTCGACTTCGCCGAGAACCAGGTGTTCCAGATCGCCGAGCAGCAGGCCCGCGGCGGCGGTGGTTTCCGATCCATCACCCGGCTGCTGACCGAGACGATCAACCGCATCGAGGAGCTGTATGGCAGCGAAGATGCGCTGACCGGGGTGTCCAGCGGCTTCAGCGATTTCGATGCCAAGACCTCGGGCCTGCAGAAGGCCGACCTGATCATCGTGGCGGGTCGCCCATCGATGGGCAAGACCACCTTCGCGATGAACGTTGCCGAGAACGTCGCGGTGTCGAGCGGGCTGCCGGTCGCGATCTTCTCGATGGAGATGCCGGGCGAGGCCCTGACGATGCGCATGATCTCGTCGCTCGGGCGGGTCAACCAACAGGCGGTGCGGTCGGGCAAGCTCGAAGACGACGACTGGCCCCGCGTGACCTCGGCGGTCAACATCCTCAACAACACCAAGCTGTTCATCGATGACACGCCGGCGCTGACGCCGACCGAGCTGCGTGCGCGCTGTCGACGACTGACCAAGGAGCACGGTCACCTCGGCCTGGTCGTGATCGACTACCTGCAGCTGATGCAGGCGCCGGATTCCGGCGAAAACCGCGCCACCGAGATATCGGCCATATCCCGTGCGCTGAAGGCGCTCGCCAAGGAACTGAACGTGCCGGTGGTCGCGCTGTCCCAACTCAACCGTTCGCTCGAACAACGGCCGAACAAGCGGCCGGTGATGTCGGACCTGCGCGAATCGGGCGCCATCGAACAGGATGCCGATCTGATCGTCTTCATCTACCGCGACGAGGTCTACAACGAAGACAGCCCGGACAAGGGCAAGGCCGAGATCATCATCGGCAAACAGCGCAACGGGCCGATCGGCACCCTGATGCTGACCTTCCAGGGGCAGTTCACCCGCTTCGACAACTTTGCCTACGACGTCTACGGTGGCGACGCCTATTGATGCCGGGCCATGGTGTCTTTGGGCAGTCGCGCCGCTGCGCGTCGGTCCGGGTCGGCTGACGCGATGAGCAAGGCGGCGAAGTCGATCTACGTCTGCCGTGAATGCGGCGGGCAGGCGCCGAAGTGGTCGGGCCAATGCAGTGACTGCGGTGCCTGGAACACGTTGCAGGAGACGGTCCCTGCGGCGACCGGTGGCACGCGCTTCACCGGCTATGCCGGCGACCGGGCTACGGAGGCGATCCGACCACTCGCCGAGATCGCCGCCGAACGGGTCGCGCGTCAGCCGACCGGGCTCGGTGAACTCGACCGCGTCCTCGGCGGTGGCCTGGTCAGCGGGTCGGTGATATTGATCGGGGGCGATCCGGGAATCGGCAAGTCGACGCTGCTGCTGCAGGCACTCGCACTGCTCGCCGCTCACCAGGCGGCGCTCTATGTCAGCGGCGAGGAATCCGCCGAGCAGATCGGTTTGCGCGCGCAGCGCCTCGGCCTGCCGACCGAGCGGTTGAACCTGCTGACCGAGACCTCGGTCGAGCGCATCCTGAAGCTGGTGGCCACGGCCGCGCCGCGGGTCGTCGTGATGGATTCCATCCAGACCTTCTACACCGAGTCACTGCAGTCCGCCCCGGGTTCGGTCGCCCAGGTCCGGGAATCGGCCGCCCAGCTGGTGCGTTTCGCCAAGCAGACCGGGACCGCCCTGTTCCTGGTCGGGCACGTGACCAAGGAGGGCACGCTGGCCGGACCGCGCGTGCTCGAGCATATGGTCGATACCGTGCTGTATTTCGAGGGCGAGAGTGGTGGGCCCTTTCGCCTGATCCGGGCGATCAAGAACCGCTTCGGCGCGGTCAACGAGCTGGGCGTGTTCGCGATGACCGACAAGGGCCTGCGCGAGGTCAGCAACCCCTCGGCGATCTTCCTGTCGCGGCAGGTCGAGCAGGTCCCCGGCAGCTGCATCCTGATAACGCGGGAGGGGACGCGACCGATGCTGGTCGAGGTCCAGGCCCTGGTCGACCAGAGTTCGCTCGGCAACCCGCGGCGGGTGGTGCTCGGTCTCGAACAGAATCGCCTGTCGATGCTGCTGGCGGTGCTGCACCGGCACGGCGGCGTCGCGATGGGCGATCAGGACGTGTTCCTGAACGTCGTCGGCGGCGTGCGGGTGACCGAGCCGGCGGCCGACCTGGCCGTGCTGCTGGCGGTGTTGTCGAGCTTTCGCGATCGCCCGCTGCCGACCGACCTCGCGGCGTTCGGTGAGATCGGTCTGTCCGGCGAGGTGAGGCCGGTGCCGAACGGCCAGGAACGCCTGCGCGAGGCGGCCAAGCATGGATTCCGCCGGATCGTCGTGCCGCGGGCCAACGCGCCGAAGAAACCCCTCGACGGGGTGGAGGTGATTGCCGTGGCGCGGGTCGGCGAGGCGCTCGATGCGATCGCCTGACGGCTGAGGTCAGTCTGCCTGGCCGGCGACCAGTTCGCCGAGTTCGCGCTCGAGCAGGCGCTCGTCGGCAAGATTCAATTCGACCAGGCGGCGCAGCCGCGCCGCGCTCTCCAGGTCCATCTGCCGGCTCTCGATCCCCAGATGGCTGCCGTCGGCGTGAATCACCGTGCCTTCGAAACGGATGCCGAAGCCGGCATCGTCGAGCTGCACACGGGCGCTCGCCGGCTCGCCAATCGCCGACACGGCGATCGCATCCGCGCAGTCCAGCAGGATGCCGTGCAGCGAGATATCGAGCACCTGGCACGGGAATTCGCTCCCCGCGACCGACAGGCTCGCCGGTTTATCGGTGGCGATGCGCTGAAAACGCCGGCGTTCCGGTGATGTCATCTCGCGTCTCCCAGTCCCTTCGGCCCTCCGACCGGTCCGTTCAGCATAGCGTTGAAGAAGGCGAATGCCTGCGCCTTCATTCCGGTTCGCGGCGCTCGTCCGGGCGGATGCGTGCCGTCTTGACCGCGTTGTCCTGAGTCTGGACCACCTCGATCGGATAGCCCGAGATCAACAGCGAGGTGCCGGGTTCGGGCAGGCTCTCGAGATGCTCGACGATCAGCCCGTTGAGCGTCTTGGGGCCGGCCGTCTCCAGCTCCCAGTGCATGGTCCGGACCAGTTCGCGCACGTTGGCCGAGCCGTCGACCAGGAAACTGCCGTCGTCCTGCGGCTGCACGTCGGCGATGCCATCGGCCGGGTCGGTGGCGAACTCGCCGACGATCTCCTCGAGCAGATCGGCCATGGTGATCAACCCCTGGACATCGCCGTACTCGTCGACCACCAGCGCGGTGCGTCGTCGCTTGGCCTGGAAATTCAGCAGCTGGCGATTGAGCGGTGTCCCACTGGGGACGAAGTAGGGCTCACGGATCAATCCCTCCAGCCGCTCGCGGGTCAGCTCGCGTTCGTCGAGCAGGGCCTGCATGGCGCGTCGTGTGTGCAGGAAACCGGCTACGTTGTCGATGCTGCCGCGATAGGCGAGGACGCGCGTGTACGGGGTCTGCTCGAGTTGCTCCAACAGGACGTCGAGCGGGTTCTCGAGATCGATACCGTCGAGCTCGGTGCGCGGAATCATGATGTCCTCGACCGTTACCTTCTCGAGATCGAGGATGTTGATCAGCATCTTCTGGTGGCGCTTCGGGATCATCGCGCCGGCCTCGTTGACGACCGTGCGCAGCTCCTCGCGGCTCAGTGCGTTGCCCTCGGCATCGTCCGGGTAGATCCTGAGCACGCGCAGGACGTTGTTGGCCATCAGGTTGACCAGCCAGACCAGCGGCAACAGCAGGCGCAACAGCGGGGTGTAGACCCACGAGGCCGGGAACGCGATGCGCTCCGGATACAGCGCGGCCATCGTCTTCGGGGCGACTTCGGAAAAAATCAGCACCAGCAGCGTCAGCAGTCCGGCGGCGATCGGGATCGCGCCCTCGCCGCCGAGTCGTATCGCGATGATGGTTGCCAGCGACGATGCCAGGATGTTGACGAAGTTGTTGCCGAGCAGGATCAGCCCGATCAGGCGATCGGGTCGGTTGAGCAGGCGTTCCGCGAGGCGTGCACCGGGGTGGCCACCCTCGGCGAGATGACGCAGCCGGTACCGGTTGAGCGTCATCAGCGCGGTCTCGGAACCGGAGAAGAACGCGGACAGCACCAGCAAGAGACCCAGGGCGGCGAACAGGGCGCCGAGAGGGATTTCGTTCAAGGGTTCAACGGGTCCGCGC
>JASFVZ010000220.1:0-4854 GCA_050049565.1 Chromatiaceae bacterium
CCAGTCGGTCGCGGCGATGTCCGCCAGGGTATCGATGCCGAAGATGTAGACCGAGACCTTGACCACCGTGAATACACCGGCCTTGACCACGGCGACCGCGTGCAGCAGGGCCGAGACCGGGGTTGGTGCGACCATCGCGGCCGGCAGCCAACGGTGGAACGGCATCAGCGCGGCCTTGCCGGTACCGAACACGAACAGCAGCAGCAGGGCGCTCAGCACGCCGCCATCGACCTCCGGGCCAAAGACACCGCCGGGCGTGAACTCCAGGGTGCCGGTCAGCTGCCAGGTCCAGATCATCGCCAGCAGGAAGAACCCGATCGAGGTGCCCATCAGGATGCCGAGGTACAGCCGCCCGGCCTGGCGCGCCTTGTCGGTACCGGCGTGCGTGACCAGCGGGTAGGTGGCGATCGACAGGATCTCGTAGAAGACGAACAGGGTGAAGAGATTGCCGGCCAGCGCAATACCCATCGCCGCGCCGATCGAGATCGCGAAGGCCGCGTAGAAGCGCGTCTGGTTGTCCTCGTTATTGCCGCGCATGTAGCCGATCGCATAGACCGAGGTCACCGGCCATAGCAGGCTCGCGATCAGCGCGAACATCAGGCCCAGCGGCTCCGGCGTCAGCTGCAGCGCCAGGCCGGCGACGGGCTCGGCGAGCAGCAGCGTCGGCACAGCGCCCGAGTCGAGAGCGTCCGCCAGCGCGGCGACCAGGGCGAACAGCACGACACCGCCGCCCACGGTGAGCGCGTCGCGCAGGTTCGGATGGCGACCCGTCAGCACCACGCCGAGCGCGACCAGCAGCGGCAGCAACAGGATGGCCCCCAGCAGGGTCTGCGCCGTCATCTGCCGGACCCGATCAGCAGACCGGTGGCCTGCTGCGCGATGCCGACGCTGAGGTCCGTCTGCACGCCGAAGTAGAGATTGGCGCCGATCAACAGCCAGATCGGCGCCAGCATCGAGAGCGGCGCCTCTCGAACCTGTGTTGCGCCAGCGGCGGCGCGGCCGAAGTAGGCCGCCTCGACCAGCCTCCAGACGTAGACCAGCGCCAGCAGCGAGCCGACCAGGACCACCACGGCGATCGGCCACAGGTCACGTTCGAGTACGCCGAGCACCAGGTACCACTTACTGATGAAACCGGCGGTTGGCGGTACGCCGATCAGGCTCAGGCCGCCGAGCACGACCGCGGCCATGGTCCAGGGCATACGTCTGCCGAGGCCGGCGAGGTCGTGCACCGTCACCGAGCCCAGCCGATAGACGACCGCGCCAAGCGCGAGGAACAGGGCGCCTTTCATCAGCGCATGGTTGAACAGGTGCAGGACGGCGGCGCTGATCCCGGTCGAGGTGGCGAGACCGATGCCGAGCACCATGTAGCCGATCTGCGCGATGCTCGAGTAGGCGAGCATGCGTTTGACGTCCTCCTGGAACACCGCGACCAGCGAGGCGGACAGGATCGCGGCGATGCCGAGCACCATCAGGATCAGGTCGAGCGGCATGGCATCGAGCGAGAAGCCGATGTCGAACACGCCCAGCAGGAAGCGCAGCAGCGCATAGACCGCCACCTTGGTCGCGGTCGCGGCGAGGAAGGCGGTCACCATCGACGGCGCATAGGTATAGGCGTTCGGCAGCCATTGGTGCAGCGGAAACAGCGCGAGCTTGAGGCCCAGGCCGATCGTCAGGAAGGCAAATCCGGCGCGCACCGTGCGGGTGTCGGCGACCTCCGGCAGCCGTGCGGCGAGGTCCTGCATGTTCAGGGTGCCGGTCATCATGTACAGGAACCCGATCCCGATCAGGATGAAGGTCGCGCCCAGGGTGCCCATCACCAGGTACTGAAACGCGGCGCTGAGCGCGCGTCGGTCGCGGCCCATGCTGATGATGGCGTAGGAGGCGAGCGACGAGATCTCGAGGAAGACGAAGACGTTGAAGGCGTCGCCGGTTACCGTGATACCGGTAAGGCCGGCGAAGGCCAGCAGCACGGCCGCATAGAAGCGCGCGATACGCTCGCGCGGAATCTCGCTTTCGACACTGCGCTGCGCGTAGACCATCACGAGCGCGGCGATCGCCGTCACGATCAAAAGGACATAGGCGCCGAGCAGGTCGATGCGGTATTCGATGCCCCAGGGCGCGGCCCAGCCGCCGAGCGGGTAGCTGATCGCGCCGTGCGCCGAGACCCGGATCAACAGCTGGACGGCGGCACCAAAGCTGAACCAGGTGGCGAACAGTGAGACCAGCCAGGCACCCAGGGGGCGGTCGAGCAGCACGCACAGCGGTGCGGCCATCAAGGGAACGACCACCACGAGCACCGGGAGGTGGTCGACAAAGGTCACGGATCGCGGTCCGCGGCCCTGGCGTCGACACGCTCGGGGTCGGCGTCATCGTCGGCCCTGTCCTGCGCCTGGATCTCGTCTTCCTCGACGCTGCCGTAGGCCTCCTGGATACGCACGACCAGGGCCAGCCCGACCGCCGTCGTCGCGACGCCGACGACGATCGCGGTCAGGATCAGTACGTGCGGCAGTGGGTTCGAATAGGCGGTGACGCCGGCCTCGACGATCGGCGCATTGCCGTCGGCGACCTTGCCCATCGAGATGTAGAGCAGGAACACCGAGGCCTGGAACAGCGCGAGTCCGACCAGCTTCTTGACCAGATTGTCCTGCGCGATCACGACATAGAAGCCGGCCATCATCAGGACAACGACGACCCAGTAGTTATACAGGCCCGGCAGTTCGATCATAGCGTGCGGCGCCGACCTGCCAGTGCGTAGAAGATGGCCAGGATGATCGAGAAGACGGTGATGCCGACGCCGAGTTCGACCAGCAGCACGCCGAGGTGCTGGCCATGAACCGGGTCATCGGCGAGCGCCGAGTAGTCGAGGAAGGGCTTGCCGGACAGCAGCGAGAACAACCCGACGCCGCCGTACAGCAGCACGCCCAGCGCACCGAGCCGCGGCAGCCAGCCTGGCGGGACCACGAGTCGCGCGTCGCCTTCGCCGAACACCAGTTCGTAGAGGATCAAACCGGTCGCGAAGATCACCCCCGCCTGGAATCCGCCGCCGGCCCCGAAATCGCCATGGAACTGCACGTAAAGGGCATACAGCAGTACCAGCGGCATTAGCAGCTTGACGACGACCCGTAGCACGATCTGGTCGCCTATCGCGGTGCGCCCCGGTCTTGTCTGCGGCCCCTCCTGGATGCCGAGCAGCAACAGCACGGCGATGCCGGCCGTGAAGATCACGAAGGTCTCGCCGAAGGTGTCGTAGCCGCGATAGCTGGCCAGCACCGCGGTGACTATGTTCGGCATCCCGACCTCGTTGGGTCCCTGCTCGATGTAGCGCGGGGCGACGTGTTGATGGACCGGCGCGCCGGCATCACCCAGGGGCGGCGCATCGAGCGTGCCATAGATCAGCGCCGCGCCGGTGACCGCAACGACGATCAACGGCAGCACCGGGCTGTGTGCCGGTCGCACCTCCCAGCGGCTGGTCAGCCGCAGGCTCGACAACATCAGTACCGTCGTGACACCGGCCCCGACGGCGGCCTCGGTGAAGGCAACGTCGACCGCGTCGAGATCCATGAACAGGGCCGCGGTCGTGAGACTGAATATGCCGAACAGCATAACCACCGCGAACAGGTCCTTGAGGCGGATCGCGGCAAACGCGATCAACACCAGAAACCCGAGCAGGATGATATCGATCAGGCCTTCGATACGGGCTTCTCCGCCAGTTTCTCCGCCATCGGCCGCATACCGCCATGCAGTGCGGCCTTGGCCATCGCATGGGTCGCGGTGGGGTTGGTGGCAAGGACCAGGATCCCGATGAACAGGACCTTGAGCAGATCGAGCGACCAGCCCATCTGCAGCATCAGGCCGATCAGCAACAGCGGGGTCGCCAGGGTCTCGGTCAGCCCCGAGGCGTGGACGCGGGAAAAGAAGTCGGGCAGGCGCAGCAGGCCGAGACCGCCGGTGATGCAGAGGACGCTGCCGAGGAGCAGGAACAGGCCGCTGAGCAGTTCGAGTGCAAGTGCAGGCGTCACGACGGTTCCTTCACCGGGTCGTCTTCATCCTGGGGCCGGGTGTACTCGAAGAAGCGCATGACCGCGATCGTGCCGACGAAGTTGACCATGGCGTACAGCAGCGCGATGTCGAGAAAACTGTGCCAGCCCAGCGCGTGGCCACCGAGGGCGATCAACAGCACCGTCTTGGTGCCGAATGCGTTGGCGGCGAGCATCCGATCGTATTCGGACGGGCCGATGATCGCGCGGACCAGCGCCATCATCATGGTCACGAGAACGGCGAGGATCGCGACGACCAGCATGGGTGTCAGATGCCGAGGCGCCGGATCCGACGTTCCATTTCGCCTTCACGCAGTTCGTCGATGCTGCCCTGCGACAGACTGTGCACCATGAAGTGGTCGTCGCGTACGTCGGTGGTCAGGGTGCCGGGCGTGAGGGTGATCGAATTCGCGTAGAGCGTCTTTTCCATCGGCGTGGTGACCTTGGTGTCCAGGCGCGTCCAACTCAGCTGGATCGGCAGCGACGGGTGCCAGATGCGGCGCGCCAGGTCGATATTCGAACGAATGACGCAGCCCATCAGCCAGACGAAGTAGCCGAACAGCGCCGCTGTCGGGTACAGCTCCCCGGGCTCGTGATCGGCATCATCCATCCGGCGCAGCAGAAGCATGACAAGGGCCACCGAGACCGCGCCCAGAGCGAGCAGCAGTGGCTCATAGTGGCCTGACAGGACCAGCCAGAATCCGGACAGGATCATCGCAATGAACAGGTAATGCATGCCGTGTGCTCGTCGAGCGAACTCACCGTCCGGGTTGGCGGCTTCATTGTTGATCACCCGTAGCCGACGGTAACCAAACGG
>JASFVZ010000026.1:0-10329 GCA_050049565.1 Chromatiaceae bacterium
CGTAGTCACCTCCGGGTATCTGCAGACAACGGGTGGCACGGACCTGATCCGTGTCGTTACGGTCGAGGGCTAGTGGGCGGCTTGGTGTCGAACCACATGCATCCCTCGAAAACAAGCTGGGTCGAGCGCTCGGCATCATCCAACGCGGCTTCGCCATACGCCATGTTTATCTGTTTCGATGACATCGAGAGCCCACTTCCCGCTTTCCACGGCGGCTACTGAAACCCGCAGGCGGCGTCCGATGTATCCTGACCGCCGACAGATGCTTGGGTGGGCTATCAAGGTTTGGTCTGCGCCAGCGCCGTCGGCAGGAAGCAGCAAGCCGTGGACTTTCCAGAGCCGCTCTCCTGGCTTACGCTGAGCAGCACGATTCTGGAAAACGGCAGTGATACAGGCACCTCATGAATAAGGCGGGCACGCTGGTTTTCTGGCTAACGACGCTCTGCGTGTTTCTGACATCAAGCGTTGCAACGACAAGCGATGGCTGGGGCGATTACCTGGTGACCAAGCAGGCTGTGGAGGTGCTGGAGGGCCCCGACCACCGCTTCCCCGCCAGGACGTCGCTGGAAGAAGGCCGGCTCGTGGTCGAACTGGACCGCCTCCGGGGATTCGTTCAGGTCCGCATACCCGACAAGTTGCACCTGTCGGGCTGGATCCGTGCCAGGGACCTTCGCCTGGTTCGAACATGGAGTGACGCGGCCGGCTATCCGGAAGGCCACCCGGCTGCGAGCGACTTCGAGTACGACGTCCCGGCAGAAGGACAACCGAAGCCAGGACAACCGAAGCCGGAGTCTTCGAACGCGGTGCTGTGGGGTGTTCTGATCGCGGCGGTTATCGGTATTGCTGTGGTTCTGGTCTTGGTTCGGCGTACCCGGCTTCGTATGTATTACGAACGCATCAGATCGGGTTCGGGACGAGGGCTGATTCAGATGCGCGCTTCATTCTGCCGCCGATTCTGTGGCGCGGAAATCGAAAAGGCCCCCGAGGATCGGTGGTGATGAGGTCGCGAAAGGACCGCCCGAAAGGCTAGCAGCAAGCTCCTGTCGAGCAGCGATTTCGCTGGTTTCTGCAACGCCCCGCGGCAGCGCCACACCCCGGGATAGCAGCTATCCATCATCGGCTGGCGACCGGGCAACATCTGCACCCTTCCCTTCCACCTCGCAGCCGCACCCAGCAACAGTCGGGCCGCGCCGAGCCGTGGATCGGGAACACGGGGTTCCGCCGGCCGCTCGACATCGAAGGCCGTCGGCGATACGTCTGGACGTCATATACTTCGGACTCTTTTGCGCCGGCTGCCTGCCTGACCAGCAGGAAAAGGCGTTGATCGAGACGCCGGCGACACCGTTCACCAGGGTGCAGGCCACCGCCAAGGACACCCCGGTCACGATCGAGTTCGTCGGCAAGACGGCCAGTTCCCGACGCGTCGCGATCCGTTCGCGGGTCGAGGGATTTCTCGCATCGCGCGAGTATCAGGAAGGCACACTGGTCCGAGCGGGTCAGGTGATATTTCAGATGGACCGCGAACCCTTTGAGGCGCAGCTACAGGCGGCCCAGGCCGAACTCGCCCAGCAACAGGCCAAGCTGGCCAACAAGAAGGCCGTCGCGAAGAAAGCGCTTGATGAGGCCCTTGACACCTACCGCTCATCGGCGACGGCTGTCGAGGCCGCGCAGGCCAAGGTCGTACAGGCCGAGCAGGATCTCGGCTACACGACCATCAAGTCACCTGACATGGGACTTTCCAGCTTCCGAATGAGCGCGAAGGCGCCTACATCGGTATCGGCACGAGCAGCCCACTAGTCAACGTCAACAAGGCGATGGGCGGGAACTGACCGGGAACTGGCCGGGAACCGGCCTCGCCGAGCATCATCCGGTCTGGTCGCGCATCCGAAAGCTTCCGACCAGTTCGGAGAGTCCCTCACCGAGCCGCGCCACCTCGGTGGCAGCGATCGAGGTCTGGCGTGCACTGTCGGCGGAATCGCCGGCCATGCCCGAGATGGCGACAATGCTGCGGTCGATCTGCTGCGTGGCGACGGCCTGCTGCTCGGCCGCGCTGGCCACCTGCGCGGCCTTGTCATTGATGGTGTCGACCGCTGCCACGATCTTGTCGAGCGACTGGCGCGCATCGGTGGTGCGGTCAATGATCGCATCGATCGCGGCGCGGCTGCCTTCGATCGCGCTGACTGCCAGCGCACTGCCCGACTGCAGCTGCGCGATCATATCCTGGATCTCGTGGGTGGACTGCTGGGTGCGGCTGGCCAGCGTGCGCACCTCGTCGGCGACGACCGCGAACCCGCGGCCCTGCTCGCCGGCGCGCGCTGCCTCGATCGCCGCATTCAGCGCGAGCAGATTGGTCTGCTCGGCGACCCCCCGTATAACGTCCAACACCCCGCCGATGGCCTCGCTCTTGGCGTTCAGGGCTGTGACCGCGCCGGCGGTGTCCTGGATGCCCTGGGCCAATGACGCGATCTCGCCGGCGACGCGCTCGACCCGTTCACGACCGACGCGCGCATGGCTGTCGGCATCGCCGGTGGCCTTCGCGGCCCCCTCGGCACTGGCGGCGATCTCAGTCACCGTGGCGGCCATCTCGGTGATCGCCGTGGCCACCTGCTGGGTCTCCCCACTCTGCCGGTCGATCGTCGCGCTGTTGTCGCTCGCCGCCTGAGACAGGGCCGCCGATGCCGTGGCCAGTTCCGCGGCCGTGTCGCGCACCGCGCACACCGAGTCCTCGATACGCGCCGTATAGCGGTTAAAGTAGTCAGCCAGCGCTGCGACTTCGTTGCGTCCATCGACGACGAGGCGCCGGGTCAGGTCACCTTCGCCCTCGACGATGTCCATCATGGCCCGGGTAACAGTCTTGATCGGCACGATCACTGAACGCCCGATCGCGTAGGCGACAGCGACCAGCAGGGCCAGGACCAATCCGGTCTGCAGCATCTCGTCGAGTGCGATGTCAGCGAACAGCGCGTCGACGTCATCGACATAGACCCCGGTGCCGACGATCCAGCCCCAGGGCGCAAAGCCCTTGACGTACGAGACCTTGGCGACCGGCGCCTCGCTGCCCGGCTTCGGCCAATGGTAGTTGACCGTGCCGGCGCCGTCGGCCCGCACGACGTCGACCATCTGCGTGAACAGCGGCACGCCATTGGGGTCGCGGATCGAAGCCAGCGGTTTTCCGTCGAGTGCCGGCTTGATCGGGTGCATCAACATGGTCGGGGCCATGTCGTTGACCCAGACATAGTTGCCATCATCGTAGCGCAGCTCCCGCAATGCGCTTAGTGCAGCGGCGTGGGCTTCGTCCTCACCAAGTTCGCCGGCTGCCTGGCGTGCGTACTGGGCAACGACCAGGCTGTGCGCGACCTCGACCAGGGAACGGGTCTTGTCGACCCGGTCGGCCATCAGCTGCGCGCGTAGCGAGACCAGTCCGGAGAGCAGCAGCAACAGGCAGCCGATCAGCGCCAGGCCGAGCAGCACGAGCAGGCGCTGGCTGATGGTCAGACGGCGAAAGACAGACATGGCGAGCCTCCGCCCGGGAAACGGCGGCTTCCGGGGCCTTGGGGAATGTTAAGCAGTGTAGCGACCACGCGGCGGCGGCCTTTACCGCGGCGCTAGCACCAGTCGTTTCGTCACACCGACCCGATCACTGCCGGCAAACGCCCGGGCCAGCGCCGCCCGTCTGCCGCGTACTGCATCGCTCGGCGTCTTGAGGCATGATTCCGGCAACCCGGACCGAATGAATACCGAGCGCCCCGCTCGGCGCTGTTCACAACATCGATTGAGGAGAAGCGTCATGCGCTTACTGGTTGTCCTTGTGGTTGCCCTCACCCTGCCGGGCGTCAGCCTTGCCGGTGCGGCTGAAGGCCAGTTCATGGGCTACCGGCTCGGCGACAGCTATCAGCGAAGCGGGCAGACCCAGCAACGCATCACCACCAGCGGCAACCTCGCGATCGAAGCGGAGAACGCGATAAAACCTGCCGACGTCGGCGATGTGACACTGGTCGTGACACCGGAAACCCTGACGATCGGCTATATCAACGCGCTGACCTGGTTCGATACCGAGGACGACGCGCGCGAGTTCGGGCGTAAGTATGTCGAACTGCTGCGCGCCAAGTACCCGGACTGGGCGTTCGGCCGGGAAGTCATGGACGCAAACGTACGCGTCGTCGAGGTGAACCTGGACAAGCACCCTCTCAATCTGAGAATGCAGCTGACCAAAGAACCCCGCGATGGCAAGACGATGTGGCAGATATCAATGACCCTGCGATGGCTGCCGGATACCGATGAGGAGAAGGCCTGGCGTAAAAAGTCGTATGCCGAACAGGTGGCGATGCAGGACAAGAATCGGCAGCTACTGCTCGACCAGGCAGATACCCGCGGGCTCTGACCGATACCGATGCGTTGCGTGTAGTCATGGCTATCAGTCTCAAAAATCAATCACAGACGCGGCCGTGGACGAGATTGAGGGCCAGCGGAAATCGCTGTTTCGATTGAGGGTAGGGACGCCCTTCCCTCCTTTCGACGTTGCCAGATTGGAGACCCATCGGTCGGCGAGATCAAGCATGTCGCGAAAGTCCGCGTTGGCCGAACTGCGCCGGTGAACCGCAGGACTGCCGGACGGTGGACGCGGTCATTCCGCTGACAAGGGGCCAGGAGTCGGCCTCATCGGCCCGGGAACACGGGGTTCTCGGATCACTTCTCATTGCCCATACGAGGTCACCGCATGACACTCACCGTTTCCCGCACCCTACCCTACCTGTGGCTCGCAATCGGGTTTCTGGTCTTCTCCACCGCCCTGGCCCAGCAGGACGCCGGACAAGCCCATGACGTGGACTGGCTGCAACTCGGCATGGGGCTATTCGGGGGGCTGGCGCTCTTTCTGGCGGGCCTGGACCTGCTCTCCGAGGGACTGAAGAAGGCGGCCGGGAACACGCTCCGAGACATCCTGCAGAAGCTGACGGTGAACCGCTTCATGGGGGCGATCACCGGTGCTTTCGTGACCGCGGTGCTCAATTCCTCATCTGTCACCACCGTCCTCGTGGTTGGCTTCGTGACGGCCAACGTCATGACGCTGGCCCAATCGGTCGGTGTGATCATGGGATCGAACATCGGCAGCACCATGACCGCGCAGCTGCTCGCCTTCAATCTATCGGCCTATTCCCTGATCCTGGTTGCGGTCGGCTTCTTCATGACCTTTGCCAGCAAAACCGACCGGCCGAAGTACTACGGCATGATGATCATGGGCCTGGGGCTGGTGTTCTACGGCATGGGGCTGATGAGCGAAGGCATGAAGCCCCTGCGCAGCTACGAGCCGTTCCTGGACATCCTTGCAAGCATGGAAAACCCGCTGTTGGGGATCCTGGCTGGCGCCGTTTTCACCGGCCTCGTACAGTCATCCGCGGCGACGGTTGGCATCGCCATTGCAATGGCGAGCGAGGGTCTGCTGACCCTGCCCGCGGGGATCGCACTGGCGCTGGGTGCGAATATCGGCACCTGCGTCACCGCCCTGCTGGCGGCACTGGGCAAGCCCACCGAGGCGGTCCGCGCCTCGGTCGTGCACATCTCCTTCAATATCGTCGGTGTGCTGATCTGGCTGCCGTTCCTGACCGTTCTGGCCGACATCGCAGTAGACCTGTCGCCGTCGGCAGCCGGTTTGGAGGGCACCGCCAAGCTCGCGGCCGAGGTGCCACGTCAGATCGCCAACGCCAACACCATGTTCAACGTCATCAACACACTGCTGTTTATCGGTTTCACCACCTGGTTTGCGCGCCTGGCCGAGCGGCTGATTCCGGAACGCGCGCCGTCCGAAGGCGTGATCATCGAGCCGGAGTTCCTGAACGAAGCGGCCTTGGAGGCGCCATCGATCGCGCTCGAGAACACACGGCGGGAGATCGAGCGGGCCGGACTGATCACCCTGGAAATGATGGACGCACTGAGCGATGCACTCGAGACGAAAAACAAGGAGCAGCTCGATGAGGTGGCCCGGCGTGATGACGCGGTGGATATCCTCGAGACCGAGATCATGGCCTACCTCGGACGTACACGACAGCGGGGGCTGACCGAGGACGAGAGCGCGACCCAGGAGGCGCTGGTCGCCGCCGTCATCAATCTCGAAAGCGTCGCCGACGTGATAGAGACCGATATGGTCGGTATAGCCAAGGCCTATCTGGAGGGTGAGTACGAGGCGAGTAGTCAGGAGACCCGTGAGATGGTCCTGGGTCTGTTCCAGACCGTCCGCCGCAGCGTCGAATTGACCGTCAGAGCCATAGGACAGAGCGATCAGCGGGCAGCACAGGACGTGCTGCTGTTGAAAGACGAGGTCCGGGACTATGCCGACCGGCTGTTCGAGCGCCACGCCAGGCGCCTGCATATCGATGACCCGAAATACGTGCAGCGGGTCCGCCTGTTGGTGACCTTCGTCGAACACCTACGACACATGTATACCCTGGCAAAGCGTGTCGCCAAAACGCAGCTTCCGCCGACGCTGGCGCAACACGAGGCCTGAGCGACCGCCTTGTTCAGCAGTGTCTGTCAGGCCCGAGGCCCGTAGCTGACCAACGCGGCATCAAGATCACGCTTTGTCGATCCGCGCGTGAGGGGCAGTTGCAGAGGATCCGACAACCGGCCTTCGGCCCGAGTGCCTGTGACGCGCGGAACGCCGCCGGCTCTGCACCGGATCGGGACGGCCTCCGTGCCGATTTCACCGCCCTTCGCCGGCCGATCGCAAATCCGTCCCAACCCGACTGCTCGCCGCTTGGGACCGACCTCGATTCCGGCTACTTCATGAACAGGGGCACATACGCATTCAATG
Organism: Chromatiaceae bacterium; assembly: GCA_050049565.1. GTDB lineage: Bacteria > Pseudomonadota > Gammaproteobacteria > Chromatiales > Chromatiaceae > Thiosocius. The sequence continues at coordinate 6,806 of JASFVZ010000026.1, forward strand.
TCCGTCCTTGCCAGACCCTGCCCTTGATCCGCCCGGCCAGTTGATCGGCGGCATTGCGGGTCATTCCATCGAAGCGCAAGACGGCTGTGACGCGATCCTCGTCGCCTTCACGGACGAGCTTGATGTCGAGCTCATAACCCAACCCCTCAAAGGCGTCCTGCAGATCGTCTTCATGGATTTCTGGCGGCAGGTTTCCGACCAATACGGCGATCTGGTCATCTTCAGTCATCGAACGACCTCCTCGGTCAGTTTGTCTGGCGCGCCATGGCGATGTCGCCAGGTCCCGACCCATCAACCCAGGTGAAGGGCATGTGGACAAACGGGCATTGTGCGGACCAGTATACCCGCTGAATTTCGAGGGGGCGCCGGGATGAACGTGGCAGGTTGGTTTCGGGAGTGGCGACAGGCTCGTAAGGTAGCCCGCGAGCGCCACAGGGCCTTGCTGGATGGCGTCGAGGCGATCGTCGATCGCGTCGATCCCCGCTTGAGAGCGCTTGCGAGCTATCGCTCCCAGCTGGTCCCTGCCCTGGAGACGGCAGTACAGGCGGTCGATGGCCTGATCGATGCCCTGCCGCCTCCCGTGCTTGTCGGCCGCGACGCCTGGACTTCGACACCACACCTCCGGGCCTACTTCACGAACCCCGAAAAGATGCAGGAGACCTTCGATACAGATTCGAATGTTCGCGATTTCCTGACCAGCGCAGAGGCACGGGGCGCCACCGAGATATTCGCGGCAATGAGCATGCGTCTGGACCGGAGCACGCGCTTCGGGTCGGAGATGGTTGGTGACCAGGTGCTCGCGGATCAGCAACAGAGTGTGATCAGTTTTTCGGACTACCGGATCGGGGTGTTGGCAACCGACGAAAACGACTTTAGACGTGGACTGCGCCGCCGTGTGCTCGAAGAAGTCGCGGCGCGCGCGATGCAGCAGATCCTCGGCATGCGAAGTCGACGCGATAGTCTGTCCGAGGAGAAGGACGTGCTGAAATGGAAACTGAAGATCTTCGAGATGCGCAGGGCCGGTATCGGCAGCCTGCTGCATGATCACACAACCTATGATCGTCATGTCGAGGCGCTGCAGTCTAAACTCGGCTCTGTTTCGACAACGCTCGACGATCTGCTGGACCGTGCAGGGACCCTCGATGACTTTCTCGATATCACGGTCGAGGCATTCGAGACGGCCGGCGATACCCTAAAAATCGATCCGCTCAAGATCTGCGTGAACAATATGAACATCGAAACGTCTGTTGAGAGGGGCGGTCAAGAACTGTTGCTCCGCGAATTTCGTTTCGGCAAGCGACGTCCACGGATCGTCACGCTGATCCGCTTCTCGCCGAGCTTCCCATCGGTGGACACTGACAGGGCGCTGCGACGTGCGGCTCGTGCCTTGGGTGTGCATTAGTCAGCATTCGCAGAGCAGGCCATCTTGCAACCGTAACGCCAAACCGACGGTTAGTCTTGAACGCCTGGCTTCTTGAATCTCCCGCCGACCGGTGGAGATACCAGCGCCGAAAAATCGGTGGCCGACAAGCTCGTCGACAGGGATACGCCCTCTTTCAGACACGAACCGATCCCGAAGAACGTTTCTTGACCCTTATCCGCGCGGCAGACATCCGGCATTTCTCCGAACGGCACTTGAGAGATCATCTCGCAATACCGGATGCAGGGGTTCCGGATATGTTTTCAGCGCTCGCCGTCAATGAATACTGATCGCATGGAATCTGCTCCCGGGCACAACGGACCGCAACGGCTCTTTGATGACCCGCCTGTAATCGCGTCGTCATGGCACTCAAGCGTGCCGCTGACAGGGGCGCCGGTTTGCGTGTGCCTCTCGACCCGAATCATGACGCTTTCGGCAAACGCAAGGACGGGATACCGAACCGGCCGGTAGCAAAGGAACTTGTCGATCACGGCATCGAGGTCAGATGGTGCAAGACACAGGGTGAGCAGTGCCACAGCAAGCTTCTGCAGGTCGTTCGTGCTGATGGCCGGGCCGAGCTGATCGCTGGTTCGGCCAACTTCACCAGGCGCAGCCTGGATAATCTAAACCTGGAGACGCGTGTCCGATTGACAGACCCTGTTGCATCACCAGCGCTTGCAGCAGCCAAGGAGTACTTTCAATGACGATGGTCCAACAGCCCGGGACAGATCTATTCCTTGCCCTACGCAGCATTCGCCGAGGCCGGTGCTGTGCGCTACTGGCGCTCGGGACGCCCCACCAAGGGACCGGACCGCCGGCTTTTCCAGGGCACAAGAGAACGCCATGAGTACTCTTGCGGCCTTGGGCGATTAGTCCAGGTGCGGCGGCATGGTCCTACTCGGGCACTTCGGGAGATATGCATCGGAAGGGAGGTCTATTTTGATAGACCTTGTTGTCCGCAGCACCGCCGGTGATGCGCGAGCTCGGAATATCGCCCGGTCGCTACCATGAGCAGTCCTTGAACAGCAAAGACACCACCGGCTGAAGCCGGTGGTTTCGCGTTAACGCTGAAAGCCGGATCAGTCGGCCGTTAGGGACGAATGTCCTCTCTCACGAGACTGGGAGGGATCAGGGAGAGGGTCGGATTTATCGACGGTGCGGCTGCCCCGAACGTCTTCCTGATCGGAACTTGAACCATGACTACTCTATCCAGCCCATTTCGCGATAGTAACGTTCGGCGCCTTTGTGGAGTGGGGCGGCAAGTCCCTGGCTCACCATGGTTTCGGGCTCGAGATCACGAAACGCGGTGTGCATTCGTTTGAAACGGTCCAGGTTCTCGAACAGCGCCTTTACGGTGTTGTAGACCAGCGACTCATCCACGTCGGAAGATGAAACGACGGTTGCCATGGTGCCAAAGGTCTTGACCGGTTTATCGACGCCTCGGTAGACCCCAGCGGGAATGGAGGTATAGGTATAGTAGGGATTGTCGGCGATCAGTCGGTCGATTTCCGGTCCCGATACTTCGACGAGCCTTGCGTCGCACAACTCGATTGCCTGGGCTATCGAAGGGTTGGGATGCCCGGCCGTGTATACCATCGCCTGAACACGATCGTGGCACAAAGCCATGGTCTGCTGCGAGGCCGGCAGTTCAGTCATCAGCTGAAAGTCGTCCGCTTTCCAACCTTTGGCCTGCATCACCACTGCCATCATCTCACGGTGTCCCGAGCCGCTATTGCCGACATTGACCCGCCGCTGTTCCAGGTCATCGAGGCCGTTGATGTCGGCATCGCGACGCGCGACCAGGTTGAATGGTTCCACATAGAGGGAGAGCAGCGCGCGCAGGTTGTCATACGGCGTGTCAACGAACCGATAGGGTCCGCTCCGATTCACGGCATGGAACTGGATATCCGATTGGACAACAGCAAGCTCGAGCGAACCGTTGGTGACGTTCGACAGATTGGCGACCGACCCGGCTGTCTCCAAAGGCGCACACGACAGATCCTCGACCTCGCGGTTCAGCAGACGACAGATGGATCGTCCTACCTGAAAGTACACCCCAGACTTGCTTCCCGTTCCAATCAGGATGTCGTCCGCATATCCAGGT
>JASFVZ010000221.1:0-4811 GCA_050049565.1 Chromatiaceae bacterium
TGCGGTACGCGGTCATTCGCGTGGTAGCTCGAGGTGCTGGACGACCACATCGACCTGGCGTCGCGTCGGCAGCGCGATCGACACGGTAAAGGCGTCTGACGGGGGTTCGAGCGTCGTGAGCTGTGTCGTCAACAGGGTCGCGGGCATGAAATGCGCCTGCCGCCTGCGCAGGCGCGTGCCGATCAGCTCGGGATCGCCGTCGAGGTAGACGAACCGCATATCGGCGACGCCCGCCTCGAGTTGCTCCCGGTGGGTGCGCCTGAGCGCCGAGCAGGCCAGCACCGCGTGCTCGCCGAGCGCATCGAGCATCCTGACGCGCGCGTTGACCGCCTTGAGCCAGGGGCCGCGATCCTTCTCGTCCAGGGCCCGGCCGCTGCGCATCTTCTGGACGTTCGATGCGGGGTGATAATCGTCGGCCTCGACGAATTCCCATCCCAGCCTTGCAGCAAGTGCCTGGCCGAGCGTTGTCTTGCCGGTGCCCGAAACACCCATTACGACGATGATCACCAGTCCTCTTCCCACATCGCACGGCGCTCGACGGTCCATGAACCTCTCGGGCCGGATTACAGCACAGCACACCGCCGCGCGCGGCGCGGTTCAGTGCGACAAATCGCGCGGGATTAAGCCTGCCGACAAACCTGCCGATACAGAAAGTGAAGGCTTGGGCGAAAGGTTGGACGACCGAGGGCCGCAGTACCGCAGGGACGTGGGTCAGGCAGACAGACTGCCGAGCTAGGGCAAGGCCCGAGGGTGACGGAATCCGGGCAAACCCGGGGTCCGTCGACCGACCAGGCTGGCGATGACGCCGGGAGGTACGCCATGACGAAGGCCATCAGGAATGCCTTGGAGTGGCTGGGAAGACCCCAGCTGGTCGAATTCGATTACCGTGACGCGGGCGGCCTGCATCACGGCCGCTGCTATGTCCGCTTCCTGTTCGGTGGACATGACCGCATCAAGCGGTTGATGAGCAGCTACGGTTACACCAACATCCATTTCGTCTGAGCAACCGACGCGGACCTTTGGTCAGCGGGCCAGGGCCTCGCCATCGGTCTGAAACATGGGCGGGGACTCGGCCGCCCGGCGCTGCCGCAGGTGGTCAACCAGCCGCGTCCATTCCGCCGCGTCCAGCCGGCCCAGGTAGTCCAGCTCGAGCGTTGCGAACACCCCACTGGCATTCAGGATGAGGCGGACTGCGCCAGCCTGCTGTCGGCGTGATGCCGCGAGCACGTCCCATTCGATCGGTTGGTTCTGCGCGGAGGCGACCGCCAGGGCCTGTTCGAGTCGCACGATATCGATCGCCGCCCCGCGACATGCGATCGCCTTCTCCCTGCGCCGGGACAGGTCGCCGAATCGACAGCGCAGCAGCGGGTCGACGTCGAACACCGGCGGTTGTCCCTGGCGAATCTGCCAGGTCCCTGTCGGGACCGCCGCATCGAGCGGCGGTGCCGGGTCGGTTACCTGCGGGCAGTCGTTGAAACTGCAGAACCGTTCGACGATGGCGGCCTGCACCTGCCGATCGTCGTCGCGGCCGGCACCGGTCAGTGCCAGCGGCTGACCCTCGACCGTCACGAAGACCTGTCCGCGCGCATCGGCGAATACGCTGAAGTCGCCACCGATCAGCAGCTGCTGGCGGTAATACTCGAACTCGGTGACCAGCGCGCTGGTCGCCCGCTGCCAGCGCGCCAGTTTCTGTCGCGCCCTGTTCGAGCGCGCCGGATCACGGGTCGAATCGAGCAGGGCCTGGCGATAGGTCTCGATCAGGACCTCGAGCGCGACGTTGGCCAGCTCCCAGCGCCGTCCGTGGTCATCTTTCGGCAGGTGTTCCAGGAGTCCCGGCAAGGGTGACGGTGCCAGGGTCAGCCGCTTGCTCGGTGTTGGCAGCTCGTCGGACGACGCACTGCCGAACAGCATGCACAGGATGAACAGGAAGGCCGGTGGGCGCAGGACGGCGCTCGATCTCAAATAAAGGTCCGACTGGCTACCCAGCGCGATCTCCAGTAGGGGTTGTCGAGTGACGCGCGTCCGACCGGCTTGCCGGAAGACGGGGCATGGATGAACCGGCCGCTGCCCTCATAGATGCCGACGTGTCGGGACTTGGTCCCGCCGATCTCGAAGAACAGCACGTCGCCCGGCAACAGGTGATCGCGATCGAGCGGAGATGCGCTGCGCCACTGCCCGGCGGTGGTGCGCGGTACCTCGATGCCGACCCGCCCGTGCGCGAACTGGACCAGACCGCTGCAGTCGAAGCCGCCCGGGCGGTTGCCGCCGTACCGATAGGGTGTCCCGATCTGCCGGGTCGCCACGTCTACGACAGCCACACGACGGTCATCGACGCTCGTTACTCGCGGTGCCCGATCACCGGGCGGGGACGCGCAGGCGCCCAACAGCAGGGTGAGCAGCATCACCAGGGTGGGAACAGACAGTGGCCGCAGGTTATTCGAAGTGCGCATCGACAGTCGGGGTCGGTCGTTTCCGATAGCTTAGTCGGCTGTGGAGACTTCGCCTTGAGCGGCATGGCGCAGCAGCAGACTCAACACCAGCACGCCGACCAGCAGGGCTGTCAAAAGCCAGATGAAGGCGCTCCAGCCATAGGCCTGCAGGACGAAACCGGGCAGCCAGGAGCCCAGCGCCCCGCCGCTGTAATAAGCCGATACATAGAGGCCGTTGATCAACCCTTTGCGCGTGGTCTCCAGGTGGTTGAGGAAGGCCGACAGCACGCTGTGCAGCGTGAACATCCCTGCCGCGAAGACCAGCATCGCGGGGTAGGCAATCGTGTTGCCGGGCAGCAGGAACAGCAGGGCCCCCGCGAGATAGACCAGGCTGCCGGCGACGAGTGTTGGACGCTCGCCGCCGAACAGATGGATCAAACGCAGCGAGGAAAGGGCGATCACAATGCCGATCAGGTAACCGGTATAGACCAGCGAGATCGCGCTCTGCGAGATCGCGGGATCGGCTGCGCGCATCTGGAACGGCAGAAAGTTCAGCAGCGCAGCGAACACGAAGAACAGCAGGAAGGCCGATGCGAGTCCCTCGGCGTATACCGGGCGCCGCGCCAGCGCGCGGATCTCGTTCAGTTTGACCCGGCCGAGCCGCATCCGCGGGTCAGAGTCGAGACGCGTGGTAAGCCAGGTGGCAAGCAAGGCGGCCAGGGCGAAGCAGAAGAAGGCGACCTGCCAGCTGTGCAGATCGGTCAGGATGCCGCTCAGCGCGCGCCCGAGATAGCCGCCCAGGATCGTTGCCGCGATATAGACGGTGATGTTGCGGCGGGTGTTGCCGGGTCCGCCGGCCGCCGAGCTGTAGGTCATCAGCGCGGTGAAGATGGCCGGCAGCATCAGCCCCTGGAGGCTGCGCAGGGCCAGGAAGAGCGGGTAGTCCGGGCCGGTCCCCAGCGCGAACTGGGCCAGGGTAAGGATGCCGAACGCGGCCGTCAGCAGGTGCTTGGTCGATACATGTTCGAGCACATAGCCATAGACCAGCGGCCCGAGCGCCAGCGGGATCATGGTCGCAGTGGTCAACAGGGCCGTGTCGCCGATCGGTCGCTGCCATTGCTCGGCGAGCAATGGCAACAGGGGTTGCGTCGAGTACAGCACCGCGAAGCCGACTGCCGCGCAGAAGATCACGATGGCCTGGTTGCGCTTACCCATGCAGATTCCGCGGCTGATCAGCGCGTCAGTATAGGTCGGAGGAACGGGTTGCGGCGTCCGGTGACATCGTCGTCATCACCCGGAAACGCCGCGCTGTTTGACTGGTGCGACAGAACGACGATGGAGTACGCGATGGACGACACCCTGCAGTTGACCTTCCTCGGGGTCGGCAACGCCGCCGCCCAGGCGCTCGGTAATGCCGCGGCGGTCCTGGAAGGTGCCGATGGCCGCCCCCTGCTGCTGATCGATTGCGGTCCCACCGTGCTACCCGCGTATATCGATCGTCATGGGCGGCTCCCCGAGGCGCTGTTCATCACCCACACCCATCTGGATCACGTCGGAGGCCTGGAGAACCTGTTCTATCGCCTGGCCTGCGGTGAGAGCGACGGACCGCCGGTGCGACTGTTCGTGCCGGCACCGATCGTCGACCGTCTGCATCGCCTGCTTGCCGACGACGCATTCCGCCTGGCCGAGGGCGGCGTTAACTTCTGGGACTGTTTCCAACTGATCCCGGTGGGTGAGCACTTCTGGCTGCACGATCGCCTGTTCGATGTCTTCGAGGTCAATCATCACGCCTACCGTTCCGCGTTCGGTGTGGCACTGCCGGGCTACTTCGCCTACACCGGTGATACCCGACCGGTACCCGAGGCCCTGGCCCGATTTGCAGCCGCGGGCGAGCGGGTGTTCCATGACTGCGCCTTGCAGGGCAATCCATCGCACACGGGGATCGACGACCTGGAGGCACTCTATCCGCCGGCCCTGCGTGAGCGCATCGTTGCCTATCACTATGAGTCGGTGGCCGCCGGTGCAGCACTCGAGGACCGCGGCCTGCGGATCGCAAGGCCCTTGCAGACCTTTAAACTCGAAAGGGCGTCGCGCCCGGAACTGCGACGGGTGGTTTGAGGGTCTCGACCGGAGGACCGAGGCTAAACTGCCCTCAAACATATTCCTGATCCTCCGGAAGTCATGGCAGCGGGAACCGTCAATCCTGCCCCCGCCGGGAGAGAGAGAACGGATCCCAGAAGCCGCGCCTTTCGCCTGACAGTTGCCTACCTGGCAAGGCGACCGGTGCAGCGGTCGCACAACTTCCGGCCGCCCCAGCTTTCCCCGATAATGACGGCCTTCCACGTCCGTCCCGGGATCCGCCGTGAAGTTGAGCATCGACGA
>JASFVZ010000027.1:0-10280 GCA_050049565.1 Chromatiaceae bacterium
CTGCGACGCGGCGAGGTGCGCGTCAACAAAGGACGCAGCAAACCCGACCGCCGACTGCAGCACGGCGATGTGGTTCGCGTACCGCCGGTACGCCAGGCAGAACAGCGTTCCCAACGCCCGCCGGACCGGCTGTTGCGCACCGTCGAGGCCGCGATCCTCTATGAGGACGACAGCCTGCTGATCCTCGACAAGCCGAGCGGGCTCGCGGTACACGGCGGCAGCGGCGTCTCGCACGGCATCATCGAGGTGCTGCGGGCGTCGCGTGACGCGAACGACTTCCTCGAACTGGTGCATCGCCTGGACCGCGACACCTCCGGGTGTCTGATGGTCGCCAAGCGCCGATCCGCGCTGCGCGACCTTCAGGCACAACAGCGGGCACAATCGATAAAGAAGACCTATCAGGCGCTTCTTTTCGGCCGGTCGCGACGGGATCGCTGGGATGTCGATCTGCCGTTGCGCAAGAACACGCTGCGCAGCGGTGAGCGCATCGTGAAGGTGGCGCCCGACGGCAAACCGGCGCGCACGGCTTTTCGGGTGATCCGGCGGTTTCGACGATCCCTGCTGGTCGATGCGGAACTCGGGACCGGGCGAACGCATCAGATTCGCGTACACGCCGCGGCCAGCGCGGGGCCGATCCTCGGCGACGCCAAGTATGGTAACGACACCAGCCAGCAGCACGCGCGGGAGATGGGCCTGGATCGGCTGTTCCTGCACGCCGGTGAGCTGGTGTTGCGCCACCCGGACAGCGGGAAATCGCTCGCCCTGAAGGCCGATCTGCCCGAGCCGCTTCGCAACGCCCTGGATTATGAGCATCATGACACAGCGCTATGAGCTGATTGTTTTCGACTGGGACGGGACCCTGATGGATTCGGCCGCCCGGATCGTCACCTGCCTGCAGCGGGCCGCCGCGGATATCGGTCTGCCGGTGCCGTCGGTGGAGGCGTCCAGGGACATCATCGGGCTCGGGCTCGATCAGGCGATGGCACGCCTGTTTCCGCGCATAGACCGGCCGGGCCGGGAGGCCCTGGTGGCCGCGTACCGTGGCCACTGGCTCGATGACCGGGTGGCCGCGTCACCGATGTTTGCCGGGGCGGCCGAGTTGATCGGCGATCTCCACGGGGCGGGCTACCTGCTGGCCGTCGCCACGGGCAAGAGCCGCCGCGGCCTCGACCGCGCGCTCGCGCAGAGCGGCCTCGGAGACTGCTTTCACGCGACCCGATGCGCCGATGAAGCGCATTCCAAACCACATCCCCAGATGCTGGAGGAGATCCTCACCGACCTCGACACACCCTGTGACGCTACCCTGATGGTCGGTGATACCGAATACGACATGCAGATGGCCGCCAGCGCCGGCGTAGGCGCGGTCGGTGTCGAGCATGGTGTCCACACGCGCGAGCGGCTGCTGCAAAGCGGCGCGCAGGCTTGCGTCGCCGATCTGTTTGCGTTGTCGCAGTGGATCGGCCGACCTTTGGCGATTGATTCCTAGGAGTATCAAGCAATGGCACGAAAAGATGAGCGCAACGAGGGTGAGTGGTCGCGCGACCTGATCGAGAGGCTCGCGACCGATTCCCAGAAAGAACGCCGGCGTACGCGGCGCTGGGGAATCTTCTTCAAACTGCTGACATTTGCCTACCTGGCCGCGCTGCTGGCGCTATTGGTGCCGTCGAAATGGTCGGGCAGCACGATCGGGGACGAGCCGCATACGGCGCTGGTGAAGCTGGACGGGCTGATTGCCCCCGGCGAAAAGGCCTCGGCCGACAAGGTCGTGACCGGGTTACGCGATGCGTTCGAAGACGAGAACACCAAGGCCGTCATCCTGCGCATCAATTCGCCCGGTGGTTCTCCGGTGCAGTCGAGCTACATGCACAAGGAGATCATCCGCCTGCGCGAGGAATACCCGGACATACCGCTGTATGCCGTGGTCAGCGATGTCTGTGCCTCGGGTGGCTACTATGTGGCCGCCGCGGCAGACGAGATCTATGTCAACGAGTCCAGTCTGATCGGATCGATCGGCGTGATGGTCAACGGTTTTGGCTTTGTCGATGCGATGGAGGATCTCGGCATTGAGCGGCGCCTGATCACCGCGGGAGACCACAAAGGCATCCTCGACCCCTTCAGTCCCTTGAATTCGTTCGACGCGGAACATGTCGAAGGGCTGGTCGATGAGTTGCACCAGACCTTCATCGAGGCCGTCAAGACCGGCCGTGGCGACAAACTCAAAGGCACCGATGACATGCTCTTCAGCGGCCTGTTCTGGAACGGCGAGGAGGGCATCGAACTCGGGCTTGCCGACGGTATCGGCAGCGCCAGCTATGTCGCGCGGGAGATCGTCGGCGTCGAGGAAATAGTCGATTTCACGTCGACCGAAGACCCGCTGATGCGGTTGGTCGATCGGCTGGGCGCCTCGATCGGGCGGACATTGGCCCAATATGCCGGCATGGAGTCGCCGTTTTCCCTGCGCTGACTTGCTATCGTCACATCGCTGTCACAAAGTCGGCCTGTAATGTCGCGGTCTTTTCCATTGACGGGGCTCGACAAGGTGGCTGTTACCCAGATTCTGGTCGTTGAAGACGAGTCGGCTGTGCGTGAACTGTTGGCGGCAACACTGATGGGTGCCGGGTATGAGGTGATCGAGGCGGGCAGTGCCGGCGAGGCGCAACGGGTGGTTGCAGATCGCAGCCCGACGCTGATTCTTTTGGACTGGATGCTGCCAGGCATGTCGGGGCTCGAATTTGCCAAGTGGATGAAGCGCGACGACCGCCTGAGCGATATCCCGGTCATCATGCTGACCGCACGGGACGAGGAGAATTACAAGGTCCAGGGGCTCGAGGCCGGTGTCGACGACTATGTCACCAAGCCGTTTTCTACCCGGGAACTGCTGGCCCGAATCAAGGCAGTCCTGCGCCGTGCCGGCAGTGACAGCGACGAATTGATCCGCGTCGATGGCCGTCTCGAGATGGACCTGGTCCAGCACCGGGTACTGGCCGACGACAGTCCGGTCACGATCGGACCCACCGAGTTCAAGCTGCTGCATTTCTTCCTGACGCATCAGGAGCGGGTCTATTCGAGGGCACAACTGCTTGACCTGGTCTGGGGCAGGAATGTGTATATCGAGGAGCGGACTGTCGACGTTCACATCCGTCGGCTGCGCAAGGCGCTGGAGCCACATCGGCTCGAAAACATGGTGCAGACGGTTCGGGGGGTCGGTTACCGCTTTTCCGTGAGGCCCAGTTGAAAGTAAGACCCAGCTGGGCTCAGGAGTTCTGGCGGATCGTCTTGTTGGTCGGGTTTGCGGCGGTGATCGGGATCGCCATGGACCAGGTCGCTGTCAGCCTGCTGCTGGCGCTGCTGGCCTATACGCTCCGCAACCTCTACAACCTGCATCGACTGGCCAACTGGCTCGGTGAGCCCGTCGCCGCAGAGATCCCGATTCACTTCGGGCTGTGGGGTGATATCTATGCCCGGATCTCGCGGACCACGCAGCGTCACACGCAACGTGAAAAACGCCTCTCAAGCCTGCTCAACGAGTACGCCGCATCGACCTCCGCGCTCCCCGATGCGGCCGTGGCCCTGGATCCGGACGGGCGGATTCGCTGGTTCAACGAAGCAGCGAGCCGTTTGCTTGGCCTGTTGACCGGGAAGGACATCGGGCAGCCGCTGCTCAATCTCGTGCGCACACCGGACGTGGTCGAGTTCCTCGAACGCAACGAGGTCGGTACGGCATTGCAGACCAGGGCCCCCGGTAATTCGGATCGGCAGCTGGAGCTCCGGGTCAGCCCCTATGGTGAAGGTCAAACTCTGTTATTGGCTCAGGACATCACCGATCGACTGCAGCACGAACGCATGCGCAAGGATTTCGTCGCCAACGTATCGCACGAGCTGCGGACGCCGCTGACCGTGATCAGCGGATTCATCGAGAACCTGCAAGGGGCTGAAGACATCGATCGCGCGCGATTGGGACGGCCGTTGGACCTGATGGAGCAACAGGCCGCCAGGATGCGTCGGATCGTGGAGGATCTGCTGCTGTTGGCGCGGCTGGAAAGCGACGCAACACCGTCGCGCCAGGCCGAGATCAAAGTCGCCGACCTGTTACGGATGGTCGCCGATGAATGCGCTGCCCTGCGCGAGGAGACCGCATCGATCACGTGCGAGGCTGATTCGACCAGTCGTTTGCTGGGCGATGAACAACAGCTGCGCAGTGCGTTGACCAACCTCGTGGTGAACGCGGTCAACCATACGTCAGCCGGCGGCAGCATCGTCCTCGGCTGGCGCGAGAGGGATGGCGTCGGTGTGATGTCGGTCAGCGACGATGGCGAAGGGATCGCGGCAGAACACCTGCCGCGCCTTACCGAACGCTTCTATCGCGTCGATGCCGGGCGATCGCGAGAGCGTGGTGGCACCGGTCTCGGCCTGGCGATCGTCAAGCACATTCTCAATCGTCACGATGCGAGGCTCGAAGTGCACAGCACACTCGGCGAGGGCAGCGAGTTCTGCTGTGTCTTCCCGCCGTCCCGGCTGGTGCAGGACTGAGATTTGTCAGGTTTGCGTTGCTGACCACGGGCCTCCAGCGGGTGTAGGGTAGCTTGAGGCATCGGGTAATCAGATTATGGAAACGCCGGACATCAACCATCACTATTCGCAACAGTTCAACAACGAACTGGAGGACATCCGTTCGCGTGTCCTGGCGATGGGAGGGCTGGTCGAGAAACAGCTTGCTGAGGCGATCGCGGCGCTGAGCCAGGGGCGTTCCGACATCGCCGAGGAGGTGGTGTCGGGCGACTACAAGGTCAATGCCTTCGACGTGGAAATCGATGAGCGCTGTACCAAGATCCTCGCACTGCGCAAGCCGAGCGCCAGCGATCTGCGGCTCGTGCTGGCGGTCATCAAGACCACCGCAGACCTGGAACGAATCGGCGATGAGGCCAAGCGGGTCGCGCGCATGGCGATCGGTGCGGCCAGTGGTGATCACGGCCGAAATCTTTTCGGACAGATCGCGCACCTCGGCTCACTGGTCCAGGGGATGCTGCACCGGGTGCTCGATGCGTTCGCCCGTATGGATGTCGATGCCGCCATCTCGGTGGCACACGACGACCGCGATATCGATCGGGAGTACGAGAGCGTGATGCGTCAGAGCATGACTTACATGATGGAGGATCCGCGCTCGATCCCCAATGTGATCGACCTTATTTGGGCTGCGCGTGCGCTCGAGCGGTCGGGCGATCGTTGCTGCAATATATCCGAGTACATCATCTATTTCGTCAAGGGCAAGGATGTCCGGCACACCAGCCTCGAACAGATCCGCGCCGAGTTCGGCTGAGCGCGACAAGGTCTACCGTCGGCGTACTCGGCCTTCGCCCAGGTGTCGATCGTCTATAGGCGGTGGGCTTCGAGCCACATAGCAAGCATCACCAGGATCCAGATCAGTTCGCCGTAATAGCCGGCGTGCTGCGCCCTGTGCAGTTCGAGCAGTTCGTCGAGGAAGCCCGGACGGATGAAATCGCGGCTTCGCAGGCTGGCAAGGTAGTCGGCGGCCAGGGTCTGCAGGCCGGCATCGCTCGCCATCCAAACCCCGAATGGCAGCCCGAAGCCCTGTTTCGGTTTGTTGATGATCTCGTCAGGCAGGAAGCCGCCGACTGCGCGCTTGTAGAAGCCGCGCAGCTGGCCGCGGTAGAGCTTGCGGGATGACGAGACCCGCGTCGAGAACTCGACCAGCCGGTCATCGAGCATGGGATACTCGACCTCGATGCCGGCAAGCTGGCACATACGGTTGACCTTACGCAGGTCGTTGTCCGTCAGCGTGTGATGCCAGTCAAGATAAAGCATCCGGTTGAGCTGGGTCGCGCCGTTTGGCGCATCATAGATCGCCCGCTCCAAGTCCGTCGGCTCCGCAACATCGATCGCTTCGATCAGCGCCGGTGAACAGACCTTTGATACACCGAGCCGGTTGATGAAATTGTAGCTCTGCAACCTCTCCGGCAGCGGAATATTGGCCTGCGCGACGTAGGAACGAGCCTTCTCGAGCTTTGGTAGACCGGACGGGGCGATGCCCAGGGCCGGTTCGAGTACCCGCTTGCGAAACCAGCGTGGCAGAAGCTGATAGCGCTCGAACACGTTTTGCTTTACGTAGCGTTCATTGCCCGCAAACAGTTCGTCGCCGCCATCGCCTGCGAGTAGGCGGCTGCGCCCGTCCTGCTTGGCCAGTCGGGCGCAGAAATAGGCCGGCAGCGCCGAGGAGTTGCCGAAAGGCTCGTCGTAAGCCGCAGCGATCGCCGGTAGAGCGTCAACGACGTCGTCCGGCGTGACATAGTAGGTATTGAACTCGGTCCGAAAACGGTCGCTGGCGATTCGCGCGTAGTGGATCTCGTCATAGCCTTCGGCATCGAAGCCGATCGAGTAGGTCTTCGGGTCGGTGCGCTGGCGGGCCAGCAGGCCGGCCACGGTGGAGCTGTCCAGACCGCCGCTCAGGAAGGCCCCGACATCGATGCCCCGTGACAGCCGATCGACCGAACTCGACAACAGTCCCAGCATCTCTTCGGAGGCATCGCGGAGTGACGTGTCGGCCTGTTCACGGAATGCCGGTTCCCAGTAGCGGCGCACGCGTGGACCCTTGTCGTCGAAGTCGAGGACATGGGCGGCGGCCAGCTTGTGGATGTCTTCGAATACGGTGTCCGGCCCAGGCACCATGTGAAAGAACAGGTAATTGAATATGCCCTGTGGCCGGAGTCGTGGCGGACGGGCCGTCAAGGCGCTGACCGCCCCGGCGGTCGGCCCGAACACGACAGCACTGTCTTTTGAATTGGACCAGTAGACCGGGACGAGGCCGAAACGATCCACGGCAACGAAGCCGGACCGTTCGCGTTGGTCCCAGAGCGCTATCGCGAAGCGACCACCGATGACGTCGAGCAGGCGGGCGCCGAGGGCGCGGTAAGCAGCGCAAACAGACGCGGCCGCTCCGCGCTTGGTGTGGACGTCGGCATACTCCACGCTGAGCCAGTCGAGATTGCCAACGACGGCCACGTGCAGCTCATCTTCGTCAAGCTGCTCGCCGCCGGTCGCGGTGAAAGAACCCGGCGTTGGGCGTTCGGTGTCCGCACGATGCACTTGCTGGCTCGACGACCAGCCAGCCAGGCGGTTGAGGGCATCGGTATCCAGCCGCCTGCCGAGCCAGCCCGCTATCCCGGGAACCACCACACCCATGCTCCTTTGCCCGGCCCCTCGGGCGCGTCCGACCTGCCCGGATTATGCCTCATTGCACCGGCAACCGAATGTTTGCATCTTCAGCCAGTCCGTACCGGCCCGAGGCAAGGCGGCTATTTGTTAGACTCTCGCGCTCGGCGCAAGCCTGTTGTGCCGTCGTTTAGGAACGCAATGGACAGATTCGAGCAGGTCAGACAGGTACTCGGTGATGTGCTGCAACTCGGCGAGCGGGCCGAGCGGCTTCGCCCCGAGTCTGGTCTGATCGGCGAACTGCCGGAATTCGATTCGCTCGCCGTGGTCGGCCTGATCGCGGCGCTCGAGGATGAATTCGGGATCACGATCCATGACGACGATATCAGTGGCGAGACCTTTGAGACCCTCGCCGCGCTGACCCAGTTCGTCGAATCAAAGCTCGCGCACTGACCCCGCGTTCAGACCAGTATCTGGGCGGGCGGGGGATGACCGAGGAAGGCGAGTGGGCTCGCCGAATAGCCGTAGGCACCGGATTGCAATACGGCAATAATATCCCCGACCTCGGCCATTCCCAACTCGATGCGTTCGCCGAGCACGTCGAGCGGCGTGCAAAGCGGCCCGACCACGTTGACCGTCTCGCGCGGTAACCCCGCGACCCGATGCGCCGTGACCAGCGGATAGTTCTTGCGGATCACCTGGCCGAAGTTGCCTGATGCGGCAAGGTGGTGGTGCAGGCCGCCGTTCGTGACCAGATAGGTCTGCCCGCGCGAGACCTTTTTGTCGATGACCCGGCAGACGTAGATGCCTGCCTCACCGACCAGGAAACGGCCCAGCTCGATGATCACCTCGACCGGCCCGAGCCTCTCCCGGCAACGCGGCAGTTGATCGGCGAGCGCATCACCGACCCGCCTGATATCGAGTGGCAGCTCGCCGGGGAAGTACGGAATGCCGAACCCGCCGCCGATATTCAGGGTCTCGATAGCGGACGGGGCATCGTCAGCGAGTCGGTAGGCGAGTTCGAACGTGGCCCGGTACGCGGCAATCAGGTGCTCCGCCTGGAGGTTCTGCGAGCCGCCGTAGATATGAAGACCACGGAAGTGCACGTCGGTCATTTCAGGCCCACGTAGCAGGTCGGGGACCGCCTCGGCATCCACGCCGAAGGCCTTGGGGCCGCCGCCCATCTGCATCCCCGAGGACTTGAGTGCAAAATCCGGGTTGACCCGAATCGCGACCCGGGGCGCGATGCCGATTGTCGCGCCGACGGCGGCCGCCCGGCGCAGTTCCCCGCGCGACTCGACGTTCAGGGTGATGCCGGCCTCGATTGCCCGGCGAAGCTCGGCGTCGGTCTTGCCTGGGCCCGCAAAACTGATGTTGTCAGCTGCGGCAGCGCTGGCGAGTGCGAGTTCGAGCTCACCGGCGGATGCGACGTCCAGCCCGTCGACCTGTTCGGCCAGCAGCTTCACGACCTCCGGCATCGGATTGGCCTTGATCGCGTAATGGATGCTGATGGCGCGGGGCAGGGCGGCGCGCAACTGCGATACCCGGTCCGCGATCGCGCGGGCATCGTACGCATAGCAGGGGGTTCTCCCCACGCGGTCAACCAGGGCGGCCACCGTGATCCCGCCTATCAAGAGGGCGTCGTCCCTTACCGGGAACTGGGTCAGTGGGGCATGTTGCGCTCGATGACGCATCAGCCGGCAGGGTCCTGCGCGAAGGCGTCAGCGAAACGATCCGCCAGGCCCGTCCGATCGATCTTGCCGTTGGCGTTGCGCGGCAGCGATGATTCGACGACGACCATTGCCGGGACCATGAACGAAGGCAGGGCCTCGCGGCAATGCGCCAGTACCGCCGAGGTATCCGGGCCGGACGGCGCGGTCTCGACCACGAGCACGATCGCCTGGCCCAACTGCGGATGCGATGCCCCCAGTGCCACGGCCTGCTCGATACCCTCGATATTGAAGACGACCTCTTCGATCTCGCCCGGGCTGACCCGGTAGCCCGACGTCTTGATCATCTCGTCGTCCCGACCCACGAAGTAGAGCAGTCCGTCGCGATCCCGTCTGACCGTGTCGCCTGACCAGACGGCGATCTCCGTCCCAGGTGTCCCCGCCGATTGCCCTGGCACGGGCCGAAACCGCCTGTTGGAGGCGTCCGGATCGTTCCAGTAGCCCAGCGCGACCAGCGCACCGCGATGGACCAGTTCACCCGGCTCGTCGATATCGCAGATGCTGCCGTCCGGCCGCACGACGACGACCTCGGCGTTCGGAATCGCCGTGCCGATCGAATCCGGATGACGATCGACCAGCCCGGGATCGAGAAAGGTCGATCGAAAGGCTTCGGTCAGCCCGTACATCAGGAACACATCGGTATCCGGCAATCGCCGGCGCAGCCGTTGCAGCGTCTCGCGCGGCAGGACGCCACCGGAATTGGTCAGGTAGCGCAGGTTTTTGATCGCGCCTTCGGGCCAATCGAGCGCTGCGAGCTGGTTCCAAAGCGGCGGCACCGCGGCCAACCCGGTCACCGCGTAACGGTCGACGGCATTGATCACATCGCGCGGCAGCAGGTAATCCAGCAGAACGACAGAGCCGCACACGCGGAACGCGGTGGTCAGCTGGCTGAATCCGTAATCGAAACTGAACGGCAGCACGGCGAGCAGGCGGTCCCGGTCTGAATTCGCGAGATAGCTGGCGACGCTCTGCGCGCCGGCGACCAGGTTGCGGTGGGACAGGACGACGCCCTTTGGCCTGCCCGTACTCCCTGAGGTATAGAGGATCGCCGCCAGATCGCTGTCGATCCGCGTCCGGCGTCTGACCGAAACGCCGCCGGTGACGGCCGACCATGTGAGGCAGCTGACGTCAGCCGGTGGGGGAGACGACTCGGTCGGACCAGCCGCCTCGTCGTCAAGAACGATGACATGACGGGTACTCATGGACCCGACGAACAGGCTGCGCATCCCCTCCAGTCGTTTCCGAGAGGTCACCAGCATGTCAGCACAGCAGTCCGACAGGATGTGCCGGACCTGGGCCGGCTTCAGATGTGGATTGATCGGCACCATGACCCCGCCCGCGGCCATGGCGCCGAACATCGCGATCACGCTCTCGAACCGTTTC
>JASFVZ010000222.1:0-4795 GCA_050049565.1 Chromatiaceae bacterium
AGGGACCAAGGAAGCTTCTATCGGCGCCAGTTCCGACAGGACCACCGGCAGGTCACAGGTTTCATGCCCGCAACCATTCCCCATCTCAAGACGCTGACGGCGGCCTACCGGAAGTTGGCCGCCTTGCTGCTGTTGCTGGCCAGCCTCCCGGCGCTATCCAGCGAGTGGATCTATACCGTGGTCCCCGGCGACAACCTCTGGGACTTCAGCACCCGCTATCTCGACAGCACCCTGCGTTTCGAAAGCCTCCGGAAGCTCAACGGCATCGAGTTCCCGCGCCGGATGCAGCCCGGTACCCGCATACGGGTGCCAATGGCCTGGATCCGCAGCAACCCGGTCGACGCGCGGATCCTGGCCATCGCGGGCACCGTTCAGCTGACGCGGGCCGGCGGCGACACGGTGTCGAACGTTGCCGGCGGGACGACGATTCAGCTCGGCGATCGGCTGTCCACCGGCGCTGCCAGCAGCGTAGCGGTGCAATTCGCTGACGGTTCGGTGATCACGCTGCACCAGAGTAGCGAGATGCGCTTCGACCATCTGTCGGCCCATGGAAAGACCGGGATGGTCGATTCCCGCCTGCGCCTCATCGAAGGACGGCTGGACACCCAGGTCGAGCCGGCCGTCGGGCCGGGCTCACGCTTCGAGATCCATACCCCTTCCGCGATCAGTGCAGTGCGCGGAACGAAATACCGGGCCGCCGTGCTCGACCAACGTGGCGCATCGGCGATCGAGGTGACCGGAGGCGCGGTGGCGGTATCGGGTGCGCAACGCTCGCGACTCGTGCCAGAGGG
The DNA here is from genome assembly GCA_050049565.1 of Chromatiaceae bacterium. Lineage (GTDB taxonomy): Bacteria > Pseudomonadota > Gammaproteobacteria > Chromatiales > Chromatiaceae > Thiosocius. The sequence continues at coordinate 792 of JASFVZ010000222.1, forward strand.
TTTCGGTACGCGGGTCGAGCCCGCAAAAGCCCCGGCACCACCGAAGCGCCTGCTGCCACCGCCTGACGCCGAGCAACCATCAGACCCGGTGCGGATCATCGACATCCCGATCGAATGGCCGGCCGTGGACGGAGCCACGGGCTACCGCGCCGAAATCGCCGCCGATCCCAGCTTTGCGGTTGTGCTCGCTGACGAGCGCCTGCCCGGCCCGCGGCTGCGACTGCCCGACCTGCCGGACGGGACCTTCTGGGTGCGTCTAAGGGCAATCGGATCCGACGGCCTCGAGGGGCGTGACAGGATTATCCAGCTCGACATGGACACCCATCCACGACCGCCTGTCCCACTGCAGCCCGGTGACGGCCAGGTCTTCCGGGGCACCCCGGGGCAGTTGCGCTGGACGGCATCCGAGGACGCCGCCGCCTATCTGCTGGAACTGGCTCGCGAGCCTGCGTTCGACGACCTGATCGAGCGCATCGACGGGCTCGACGGCACAAACCACCAGCCCGCGGACGGGCTCGTGCCGGGCACCTACTACTGGCGTGTCACCAGCCGCGCCTCCGATGGAGAACTCGGCCCCCCCAGCGACCCGCGCCATTGGCAGCTGAAGGCGATACCGGAGTCCGTCGAACCCAGCATCGAGGGCGATGATCAAGGCCTTGTCGCGTCCTGGCGCGCCGCCGGCGATGGGGTCCGCTATCAGGCCCAGCTGGCCGGCGATAAGGCGTTCTCCCAACTGCTCGCCGATGAACTGCTGGACCAACCGCGCCTCGGCCTCGAGCCCACCCCGGGGATGGTTCGTTACCTGCGTGTACGTGTCGTCGAGGACGATGGCTACCGTGGCCCATGGGGTGCCGTGCAACGGATCGACCCGCCCTATGATCCGACGGTATGGTACGTGCCGATTCTCGGCCTGCTCGGTCTGCTGTTGTTGTGAGGCGATACAGCACCTGGCGTTCCGAAGCCGGCGTCCGGGTCTTGCTGGCCATCATGGTCGTAGGCTTCGCGCTCGCGATGTTGACCGGGCGCACCACGCTCCGCCTCGACCATCTCATCTATGACAGCCTGCTGCCGCTGCAGGGCCACACCGCGGACCCCAGAGTGGTCGTCGTCGCGATCGATGACGACAGTCTGCAACGGCTCGGCCGCTGGCCGTGGTCCCGGCAGCGCCACGCCAACCTGCTCGATCGGCTGACCGAGTCCGGCGCCGCGGTGGTCGGCTTCGACGTGCTGTTCTCCGAGGCGCAGACCGACAGTCCGGCTGCCGACGCGGCGCTCGCGGCCGCCTTGCAGCGCAACGGGCGCACCATCCTGGCCGTCGCCCCGAGCAAGCCCAGCAACGACTCACCGATCGGCGAGTTGCTGCCGATACCGCAGCTCGCAACGGCGGCCGCGGGACTGGGCCACGTGGACATAGAGATCGACGCCGACGGCCTGTCGCGATCGTTTTATCTCCGTGCCGGCCTTGGCGAGGCGCATTGGCCGGCTTTCGCCATTGCCCTGATGCAGGTCGGCGGCGGCTATCCGCTGCCGCGGGCAAACCGGCTCGGCCCCGAACGCACCGGCTGGGTCCGACAGGACCGGCGCTATATTCCGTTCGTCGCCGCCCGTGGTGCGATCACGACCGTCTCCGCTGCTGACCTGTTGAGCGATCCCTCGACGAGCGAACTCCTGCGCGACAAATTCGTGCTCGTCGGCTCTACGGCGACCGGACTCGGCGACGTCGTATCGACGCCCGTCTCGTTCAGCCACGAGCGTATGCCCGGCGTCGAACTGAACGCGCACATCCTCAACGGCCTGCTGCACAACAGCCTCACCCAGGATCTTGACCCTGGGTGGCAGCGCGTTCTGACCGCCGGACTGGCACTGCTCGGCGCGGTCTCGCTGGTGTCATCGGGGTTTGCCGCCGGTGTGTTTCTGGTCTTCGCGGCCATCGGGCTCGCGCTTGCAATCAGCGCAGCGCTGTTGGTGCTGGCAGATTCCTGGTTCGCTCCCGCATCGACCATCGTCGCACTGGCCGCGGCCTTCCCGGTATGGGGTATCGGGACCGTGTGGCGTGAGAAGCGTCTCAATCACGCATTGACCGTGCGCATGCAGCACCAGGCGCTGCACCACGCGGCGACCGACCTGCCGAACCAGCACCTGCTCGAACAGCAACTGCGCGGCCTGGCGCAAAGGTCCGGATCTGGCCAGCTGCAAGTCGCGTTGATGATCGTACACGTCGAGCTCAACGAGGCCATGGGTCAGCCGGCGGGGTTGGTGAATCGGGATGCCCTGCTACGCCTGATCGCCGAACGGCTCTCCGAAGACCTCGGTGACCGGGACATGCTCGCCCAGCTCAGCGGCGATGACTTTGGCGTGCTGATCGACCCGGTGGAAAGCGAGGCGCAGGCACTGAGCATCGGCGAGCGTCTGATCGGCCACCTGCGCCGCCCGTTCGAGATCGACGGCATACCCGCTTACCTGGCACCGCGCGTCGGGCTGAGCCGTTGGCCGCATGACGGCCCGGACGGTGAAGCACTGCTGCGCAAGGCCTACATTGCCGTGTTCCAGGCACGGGTGCAGAAGGCGTCCTCGGCTTGCGTGTATTCGGCCGAAATGGCACGCGAGGTAGAAGCGACTGCGCAGCTCGAGCGTGCGCTGTCGTCAGCGCTAGAGCATGCCGAGCTCGAGGTCTATTACCAGCCACAGGTCGATGGGGCCAGCGCTCGCATCATCGGCGTCGAGGCCCTGCTGCGTTGGCACAATCCCGAACTCGGGCTGATCTATCCCGGTACCTTCATACCGGTCGCCGAGCACAGCGGGCTGATCAAACGCATCGGACGTTGGGTGCTGCAGACCGCCTGCGCACAGGTGCAGAACTGGAACGCATCGGGGCTCGGGCCACTCCGACTCGCGGTGAACCTCTCGCCACTGCAGTTCAACGATGCCGGCCTGGTCAGGGACCTGGAGGATGCGATCGAGTCCAGCGGCATTGATCCCCGCGTCCTGGAACTGGAAATTACCGAAAGCGCCCTGATGCACGATCGCCACGAGACACGCCGGATCATGCAGTTGTTTCGTCGACGCGGTGTGACCTTTGCGATCGATGATTTTGGTACTGGCTATTCCTCGCTGAGCCATCTACAGCACTTTCCGTTCGATCGAATCAAGATCGACCGCTCCTTCATCCACAACCTCGGCTCGCAGGACGATGTGCGCGAGATCGTTCTTACGATCATTACCATGGCGAAACGGCTCAGGCGCGAGATCATCGCCGAAGGTGTGGAGACGCCCGATCAGCACAGGTTCCTCGTCGACAACGGTTGCACAGAACTGCAGGGCTTCCTGTTCAGTCGCCCGGTGCCTGCGGCCGAGCTACGCCGCCGCCGGCTCGAACAGCAGGTCCACGACGCCGGCCCGGCGACCACGTTGGAGCGCGGCTGACCCACCCGCCGCCCCGATCGATCGGATCCCCGTGTGATCTCCGCCGCATGGCAGCGAATACCGGCATCATGTCGCGAAGCCGCAGGCCGTCGGCGTGCAAAAAAAACGCACCGTGGTGGGCACGGTGCGTGGAGTTTGCCCCAAGAGGCAATATCGACAGAGAGTTAGGAGAAATCACCGCGAAGCGATTTCAGCAATTTCCGAGCACAGCCTGTGCCAACTTTCATTTTGTCATCCAGAACAGCTTCTTAGCCTACTGCACCCGCACGGCCGACCGATTCAGCCCCGTTGGATGCACCAGATCGTGAAGGCCGGATACCGCCGGCGCACCAGGATCGCGCAAAACCGGGGCAAACCTGGGACCCTGTATCGCCAACCGGCACCGGTTAACCCACAGGCCAGGTTCACGGTCCCGCGCCATCCGCCGCTCAGGCGAACGCGTGGCCGTGCCCGGCGGACACCACATGCACTATCATCGGGTACCGGCCGCTGATCGACCCGGCCAAAACTTTTTCAGGACACCGCGGACTAATCCGGGCATGAAAACCTCTCGCGTCACCCTGTCCACCGTCCTGCTGGCC
>JASFVZ010000223.1:0-4779 GCA_050049565.1 Chromatiaceae bacterium
CATGTTGCCGATCGAGCTGAAGAACGGCGACAGCTTCATGTTGATCGGGATGCTGACGTGCTCGAGCAGTTCCTTCAGCAAGGTGATGTAGCGCTGCTCGACATAGTGTCCCTCTTCCCAGATATCGCCGGCGACATAGTAGGCGTTGAGTTCAAGCGCATCGGCGCCGGCGTCCTCGATCTCCTTGGCATGGGTCATCCAGCCGCTCGCCGTGACACCGTTGAGGCTCGCGATCACCGGGATCTCCAGGGTCGCTTTCAGTGATGCCACCTGTTCGAGATAGCGGTCGAGTTCGCCGGGGAAGTCCTGGTGGCTCGGCAGATAGCTGTCGGCCTCGGCATGGCCGGTATCCTGGTGATGCAGGAAACGGGTCATGCCTTCTTCCTCGTTGCGCACCGCCTCTTCGAACAGCGAGTACATCACGATGCCGGCGGCGCCGGCGTCCTCGAGCTGCTTTGCGGCGTCCAGACTGCGCGACAGTGGCGACGCCGAGGGGACGAAGGGATTCTTGAGTTCGAGGCCGAGCCAATTGGTGGTCAGGTTCATTCGCTTGTCCTTGGTCAGGTCCGACGCCGCTGGACGGTCACGCCGAACGCAGGTTCGATGGCCGCCTGCGGTCGCCGGTCAGGCTTTCGTGTCGTCGCCAATGGCCAGCTTGGCCAGCTGCTCGTAGAGGTGGAACTTCGCTTTGATCTGATGCTGCGCGATCTCCATGAAACGATGGGCGGCGTCCGGTCGGGTACGCTCCAGCACGGCAAAGCGGGTCTCGCTCATCGCGAAGTCGCGGTACGGCACCGACGGCTCCTTCGAGTCGAGGTGCAGCGGGTTTTCGCCCTGGCCCACCTTACGCGGATCATAGCGGAACAGACCCCAGTGTCCCGCATTGACGGCGAGATCCTGTTGCTTGAGGTTGTTCGCCAGATCGATGCCATGGGCGATGCAGGGCGAGTAGGCGATGATCACCGACGGTCCGTCGTAGCTCTCTGCCTCGAGGAAGGCGCGCAGCACCTGCACATCCTTGGCCCCGTAAGCGACTTGTGCGACATAGACGTTGCCGTAGGCCATGGCCATCATCGCCAGATCCTTCTTGATCACCGGCTTGCCGCCGGCCGAGAATTTTGCGACCGCGCCGAGCGGTGTGGCCTTGGAGGTCTGGCCGCCGGTGTTCGAATACACCTCGGTATCAAGGACCAGGATATTGACGTTGCGGCCCGAGGCGAGGACATGGTCCACGCCGCCGTAGCCGATATCGTAGGCCCATCCGTCGCCGCCGACGGCCCAGACACTCTTCTTGACCAGGTAATCGGCGATGGCGCCGAGGGTCTTGGCCGCCAGTTTGTCGATTCCGTCGAGCTTCTGCTTCAGCAACTCGACGCGGGCACGTTGCTCGAAGATGCCGGCCTCTTCGGTCTGATCGGCCGTCAGAATCGCCTCGACCAGCCCGTCGCCGAGATCGCCTGCGAGTTCGCGGACCAGTTCGGCGGCATGTTCGGCCTGTTTGTCGATCGCGACCCGCATGCCGAGTCCGAACTCGGCGTTGTCTTCGAACAGCGAGTTGTTCCAGGTCGGACCGCGTCCTTCCGGGTTGGTCGTATAGGGCGTGGTCGGCAGGTTACCGCCGTAGATCGAAGAGCAGCCGGTGGCGTTGGCAATCAGCATGCGGTCGCCGAACAGCTGGGTCGCGAGCTTGATGTACGGGGTCTCGCCGCAGCCGACGCAGGCGCCGCTGAACTCGAACAGCGGCTGCATGATCATCGCGCCCTTCAGGGTCGTTTCCTTCAGCCTCGTCCGATCGAATTCCGGGAGTTCGAGGAAGAAGTCCCAGTTCGCCTGTTCGCGTTCCAGGCTGGGTTCGATCGGCACCATGTTCAACGCCTTGCGTTTGGGATCCTTCTTATCGCGAATCGGGCAGATCTCGACGCACAGGCCACAGCCCGTGCAGTCGTCCGGTGCGACCTGGTAGGTGATGTGGGTGTCGGGTGGGAAGTCCTTGCCACCCTTGACCTTGGTATGCAGGAAGCCGTCCGGCGCGGCCTCAGCGAGCGTGGCGTCGAACACCTTGGAGCGGATCGCCGCGTGTGGGCAGACCAGCGGACACTTGCCGCAATGCGTGCACAGGTCCATCTCCCACTGCGGGATCTCGAGGGCGAGCTGGCGCTTCTCGTAGGCGGCGGTTCCGACCGGCCAGGTACCGTCGGCACTGATCGCGCTGACCGGCAGGCTGTCGCCCTGTCCGGCGATCAGTTTCGCCGTTACCTGTTGTACGAAATCCGGCGCGTTCGCGGCGACCACCGGCGGCATTTCGATCTGGCTGCTTATCTGTTGCGGTATCTCGACCTGGTGCAGGGCGTCGAGTGCTGCATCGATCGCCGCATAGTTGCGCTCCAGCAGCCGGCGGCCCTTCCGGCCATAGGTCTTCTCGACCATCTTCTTCATTTCGGCCAGTGCCTGTCCGGTCTCGAGGACATCGGTGATCGCGAAGAAGCAGGCCTGCATGATGGTATTGATACGGCGCCCCATCCCGGTCTGTTGGGCGATGCCATAGGCGTCGATGACGTGGACCTTCAGCTGCTTGTCGATGATCTGCTGCTGGACCTTGCGCGGCAGGCTGTCCCACAGGGCGGCCGGTGCGGTCGGGCTGTTGAGCAGGAAGGTGCCGCCCGGCGCCGCTATTTTCAGCATGTCGTAGCGCGTCAGGAAGTTCGGCTGGTGACAGGCGACGAACTCGGCCTCCCCGGGGCCGATCAGGTAGGTCGAGCGGATCGGTTTCTCCCCGTAGCGCAGATGCGACACGGTGACCGCGCCGGCCTTTTTCGAGTCGTACTGGAAGTAACCCTGCACGTGCCGGTCGGTGTTCTCGCCGATGATCTTGATCGAGTTCTTGTTCGCCGAAACGGTGCCGTCCGAGCCGAGGCCGTAGAACACACAGCGGGTGACTCCGCTGGCCGCATCCGGCACGAAGCCGTCGTCCCACTCGATGCTTAGGTGCGAGACGTCGTCATGGATGCCGACGGTGAACGGGTGCTGCGGCGTGTCTTCGTCGAGCGCTGCGAAAACCCCGGCGACCATCGCCGGGGTGAACTCCTTCGACGACAGGCCGAATCGACCGCCGACCACCCGCGGTATGCCGGTGCGTTCGCCGGTTGCGACGGCCTGGGCCAGCGCGGTGAGCACGTCCTTGTAGAGCGGCTCGCCGTCTGCGCCGGGTTCCTTGCTGCGATCGAGCACCGCGACCTTCGTGGCGCTCTCGGGCAGTGCCGCGAGCAGGTGTTCCGGTGCGAATGGCCGGAACAGCCGGACCTTGATCATGCCGACCGACTCGCCGCGGGCCACCAGCGTCTCGACCGCCTCTTCGGCCGCGCCGATCCCGGAGCCCATCAGCAGGATCACGCGTTCCGGGGCAGGCGCGCCGACATACTCGAACAGGTCGTAGCGCCGCCCGGTGAGTGCCTCGAAGCGCTTGAAGGTCTCCTGCAGGAGGCCCGGCAGTGCGGCATAGAACGGGTTGACCGACTCGCGGCCCTGAAAATACACGTCAGGATTCTGCGACGTACCGCGCAACACCGGCCGATCGGGCGTCATCGCGCGCTGTCGATGCGCGACGACGAGATCCTCGTCGATCATTGCGCGCACGGTTTCGCGCTCGATCCCGATGATCTTGTCGACCTCGTGCGAGGTCCTGAACCCGTCGAAGAAGTGTAGGAAGGGCACCCGGCTGACCAGCGTCGCCGCCTGTGCGATCAGTGCGAAGTCCTGGGCCTCCTGGACGCTGGCCGAACAGAGCATCGCGTAGCCGGTGGCCCGGCAGGCCATGACGTCCGCATGATCGCCGAAGATCGACAGCCCCTGGGCCGCCAGCGACCGGGCCGACACATGCAGGACCGTCGGGGTCAGCTCGCCGGCGATCTTGTACATGTTCGGGATCATCAGCAGCAGGCCCTGCGACGCGGTGAAGCTGGTCGCCAGGGCGCCGGCCTGCAGGGCGCCGTGGATCGCGCCCGCGGCGCCGGCCTCGCTCTGCATCTCGATCACCTGGGGGACGGTATCCCAGAGGTTGGTGACACCGGTGGCCGACCAGTCGTCCGCCCACTCGCCCATCGGCGATGCGGGGGTGATCGGATAGATTGCGACGACCTCATTGGTCAGGTGCGCGATACGGGCGGCGGCTTCGTTGCCGTCGAGGGTCAGCTGCGTGATTGGCATTGGAGGGGGTCCTGGGCTGCGGACGAATCTCGATCAAGAGTGGAACCCTTCAGCCGGGTCGGCAAGTCGGTGCGTCGTATTGCTTGACGCAAGTCAAGCGCGGCTGACGGGACGGAACAGGCGCTTTAGAGCAGGTCTTCGTCGGATCCCAGCGGATCGGGGACCGACTGCCACTGGGAGCGCAGTGTCTTGCGGTACATCAGTTTGTGTTGCGCCGATTCGGGCAGGTCGGTGAATCGGAACACGCCGCGGGACACCAGCAGGTCGATAACGTCCTCGAGGACGCGCACCAGGTCGATGTCCAACGCCTGCAAAAAGGCTTGTACGTCGGGATCATGGATCGAAGCAGGCGAACTGGACGGGCCGGGTTCCGCCCTCAGGCTGGAAATCCGCCCGTCGTCGTCACGAACCACGTGAACCTGGTGCATGGTCTCCCGCCCTCGTCTTCGCAGTCTTCTGGTTAAGAGTTTCGGACAAGTTGTCGATAACTTGATGAACCCTCCGGGTGACCGCATGAAACGCTAAGCGAAGAGGACAGAATTTTTGGCGGACACGGCCGAAAACATCGTTGCTGAG
>JASFVZ010000224.1:0-4766 GCA_050049565.1 Chromatiaceae bacterium
GTCAGCGCACGTATCCGCGTTCGACCGACGTCGATAGCGAGACCCTCGTCAGGGATTGCCACTGGCGCGTCCACTGCCGTGCGGTCGACGTAGGTGCCGTTCTCGTCGCTCAGCGGGTGTAGCCAGAACACACCTTGCGTATCCCGCTTGATCAGGAAGTGGTGAGCGGATACTGTCGGGTCGGTCAGGATGACGTCGTTGTCGAACGCACGCCCGACACGCACCAGCGGTCCGTCGACCGGAACGAAATGAAGACCGTTCCTTGATGCAATTTCGAGGATTATTCTTGCCATGCGATCGCGGTGAGAAAACGCTCAATCAATCCGAGAGCAGCAGTGAAATCGGTGCCGTGCAGGTCAAGATTGAAGATGAAACCCCGATCGGCTTTTCCGACCATCGCCGCGGTGAAGAGAATATCGCTCAGTTCTGCATAGTCTTTGTAGGTGCGATGACACAACGTGGCTTTGAAATCGATATTGTTGACGTCCACAAAGCGGGTCTGGCAGCTGAATCTCCCAACCTCGTCCTCGGTTGCCTGACTGCCGAAGCGACTCCGGTTCAGGCCCCGATAGAGTCGATAAAAGCGTGGTTTCTCGAGCGTGTCGGACTCGAGCCATAAAAATTCATAGAGGATTTTGCCGGCTTCGATTCGTTCCGAAAGATAGATGCTGTTCTCGTTCTCGCAGCTGATCGAGAAACGACGGTAGAGGTGTTCGTCCTCCGCTTTGGGGCTCGCATCCCAACAACGCACTGTTGCAGAGACCGCCTCTGGGATCCGCATCTCGCGAAACCCGGTGGAGGGCCAGTCCGCCGTGCTGATCCTTTCGAGGAAGCGGCGTTGATAGTCCGCGACCTGATCACCAACCAGGAGCGCAAACTCCGCCGGTGCGCGCTCGCCGATCGCAATCCGGGAAAGGTAGCGCGTCGGGACGATGAAGCTGATGTCGTTACGCGCAGTCGCCACGTTGATGCCGGCGACCCGGCCGTACTGATCGAACGTGGGCCCACCGCTCATTCCCGGATTCAGACTCCCCGAGAATAGAATCCGGCTGCCGTCAGTCTGATCGAGCAGACCGCCATTGGTACCGGCGGCGAGGGTGAGACCCAGGTCGAGTGGATTGCCCATCGCAAACAGGTTCGACCCCTTGGCAGGAGGTGGCGCAAGCGCCAGTGGCGAACCCAGCGGGATGTCGCTCTCGACGATCGCCAGATCATGCACCGCATCGACACCCACGAGCTTCAGGCTCCCGGCGCGGCCGCCGCTGCCAACAAACTCGAGCCGATAGGTCGCCGGTTTCTCGATGTATTGGCTTACCACGTGATAGTTGGTGGCCAACCGGTTCGCGGCATCGAAGATGAAGCCGGAACCAATACTGCTTTTCTTCCCGGTCTCGCGGTGGATCACGCGGATCTGGAAGATCGCATCTTCCGCCTGTTCGAAGATCGCCTGCGAATCTAGGATCCGCTGAGTTGCCGCATCGTCGCCGGCGGCTGCGAGAGTGCTACCGAGGAGGCAGCCGAGGAGCGCCGCCCATCGGAACGCTCCGGATACGCAGTGTCTGGTCGAGATCAACATCACCGCCGTCAGACAGTCGGGACGGCCGTTTCGATACCGTACGTTTTGTGCAGATAGTCGAGGACCTCGTCCTGTGTACCGCGGAAAACGATCCGGTCCCGTTTGTGTTCGAGCTGGTAGTTGTACATGCCGTCGTAGTATTCCACCAGCAGGAATCGGATCCACTCGCGGTGGGCGGTGGTCTGCGGATCAGACCGGTGTTCCATCAGTGCCTGCTCCAGCAGTCGACTGGCTGCCCGGTAGCGCTCTCCGCCGAGCCGGCGGGATATACGCTGCAGTGCGCTGCGCAGATAGTCGGCCCAATGCCCGTAGGCATTCGCTTCGCCAACGGCGATCCGGAAGCTGGCGAGGCTGTCGTGGACGTACTCCTGAACGGTCGTGGCGATACGCTGGCCGATGTCCACCTCGAGCAACACCAGCGGCGACTGCTGCAGACGCTCGAACAACGCCGGCGGGACATGTCGGCTTCCGATGTTGCGGCTCTCGTCTTCGACGGCGAAGTGACGAATGTCGGGATATGCCTGGCGCAGCAGGGCCACTGCGACGGCGTTTTCGAAATCGATCTGCGAGGGTTGTGGCTCCGGGTGGTGCCCGAATGCTGAACCGCGATGATGCGCGTAATCCTCAAGATCGATCTTCGCCGCGCACCGCTGCAACAGCCGGGTCTTGCCAACGCCCGTGCGGCCGCCGATGACGACGGGCTTGCAGCGGCCGCTCAGTGTGTCGAGTTGTTCGAGCAGGTAACGACGCATCGCCTTATAGCCGCCCTGGACCCGTGGACAGCGCAGACCGGCATGCTCGAACAGCCAGCGTTGGCTGATACGTGAACGCATCCCGCCGCGGAAGCAATAGAGCACCGCGTCGGGGTGGTCCCTCAGGTACGCCTCCCATCGCGCGATCCTGGCGGCCCTGTCGGGCCCACCGACGAGCTGTTCGCCGAGTTCGACTGCCGCGGCCTGGCCCGATTCGGCGTAGACCGTGCCTATCTCGTGGCGCTCCAGATCGTCGATCAGCGGCAGGTTGACCGCTCCGGGAAAGGCCCCTTCAGCGAACTCGACCGGCGCACGCACGTCGAGCAGGGGCCGGCCGGACAGGAACAGCCCATGCAGGTCGTCGATTATCGGAAGGTCTTCAGGAGACATGCCACTGGGTAGGTGGGTGCAGTCGGGCACCGGGGTCTATATTACCCGAGAATCATCAATGCCCGGGGTGTCGCGCGGCGATGCAAGGATCCCTGACTGACGCGGACTGGAATCGGCGCTTCGGCGGCATCGCCCGACTCTATGGGGAAGAGGCGCTAGGCGCGCTGAGCGCAGCGACCGTTACAGTCATCGGCGTCGGCGGTGTAGGGTCCTGGGCGGTCGAGGCGCTGGCACGCAGTGCCGTCGGTGGACTGCGTCTGATCGATCCGGATCATGTCGCCGAGTCCAATATCAACCGTCAACTGCAGGCGCTCGCATCGACCCTCGGCCGGGCCAAGGTCGAGGTGTTGAAAGAGCGTGTCGCGGCGATCAACCCGGTCTGCGAGGTCCGCAGCTTGGACCAGGAAGCGACCGCGGACAACCTCGAACAGCTGATCGGGCCGGGCGATGACTGGGTCATCGACTGCATCGACAGCGCCCGCGTGAAGGCGGCGATCATTGCCTTCTGCAAACGTCGGAAACAACCCGTCCTGACTGTCGGCGGTGCCGGCGGGCGGCAGGCCCCGGGCAGGGCCCGGATCAGCGACCTGAGACGGACCGAGCAGGACCCGCTGTTGGCGCGGACGCGCAGGCAGCTGCGCCGCGACTATGGATTCCCGACCAACCCCAGGCGGCGTTTCGGCGTGCCCTGTGTCTGGTCCGACGAACCGCAGGTCGTCCCGTCCGCACCCTGCGACACGGTGCGCGACAGCTCGCTGAACTGCGCCGGTTTCGGCGCCTGCATGCCGGTGACCGCAACCTTCGGTCTGCTCGCCGCCGGCCATGTGATCTCGGCCATCGCGGCCGAAGGCCGGCAGTCGGGCTAATCCCCCGCGGCTTCAAGCCCGCCGAAGGCGTCGATCAGGTCCGGCACGAAACCGGCCAGTTCGTTGCTCATCAGCACGAAGTCGGCATCGAAGCGGGCGAGGGGGTCTTCCGCCGCGACATCGGCGGCCTCGTCGAGTACCAGGTCGGTGAAGCGCAGCCGGCGCACGCCGAGGTCTTCGCCGACGACGCAGGTCAGCCTGTCCTGCCAAGTGATCGCGACGCGGCTCGCCAGCAAGCCGGCGTCCAGTTGCGGCCTGAGGTCGCCGCCGGCCAGGTCGACCCGGCGGCCGCGGACCACGGCGCCGTTGTCGACCGGCTCACGCAGCTCGCATTCATCGCCGAGTTGCATGCCACGCGGTGGCCGCCGCTCGAGCCATCGGGTCAGCACGGCCGAGGGTGTCTGCGCGACGGTGAGCGGTGTCGCGCGCAATGAACCAAGCGATTCGCGCAGCTGGCTCAGCAGCTCTTCGGCCTGGTTGGCGGTGCCGCAATCGACGATCAGCAGGCCGAGTGGGGGGTCGATATAGGCATGCCGGTAACGGTTGCGGGTGAAAGCGCGGGGCAGCAGATCGACGATGACATCGTCGCGCAGCTGCCGCCGCTCCTTGCGGCCGACCGGTCGACCCTCACGGGTCGAGACCTCGGCGGCGCGCTGCTCGACCTCCTCGCGGATCACCGATGGCGGCAACAGCCGGTCTTCGCGCTGCAGGCAGACCACCAGTCGCCCGGTTGCAGTGTGAACGAGCTGGGTCCCGTCGGCGCCGGCGGCCGGCGCCCAGCCGAGGCTGTGGGTGTCGAGGCCCGCACAGGGCTTGAAGCGTCGGCCGCCAAGGGCCTTCTCCAGGTCCTCGGCGCCGTATTCGAATGGCTCGACCAGTCGGTAGATCTGCAGGTTCCTGAACCACACCGTCGGCTGTCCCCCGGTCGAAAAGCGCGGCATTATCCCGGAGCGGCGGTAGGGGCGCCAGCGTCGAAACGAACCGTCGGGGACGGGTAAACTCCCCGGCCTTTTGCGGGACCTTAATGTAGTGCAGGAATCGTTTGTTGTAGGACAACGCTGGCTCAGCGAGGCGGAACCCGAGCTCGGGCTTGGGATCGTCGTCGACAGCGACCGGCGCCAGGTCGCGGTCGACTTTCCCGCGGCCGGGACGCAGCGTCGCTATGCAACGACCACGGCCCCG